>JBEGJL010000164.1:0-4142 GCA_041184605.1 Pseudomonadota bacterium | reverse complement strand
ACAAGATCCCCAGCAGCGCGGGCTTAGGACCAGTCAGCGTGGGGACTCCGGCCAGGCTTTGGCCCTTTTCACTGACCAGCACCGCATGGCCCAGGGTAATGGCAAAGCGATCGCCGCTGATGCTATCAACCAGATTGAAGGCCAGTTTGGTGGTCCCTGCCCGTTCTGGCACCACGGTCGTGGCCAGCAGGTCCAGAAAGTTGGCCAACGGGGTGGCCATCATCAGATAGCTGGGACCGCGTTCTGCGAAACCATCAGGCTTCCCTTGCCGCAATTCGCGCGCTCCGGTCAGGTAGATGTTGCGCCAAATCGCGCTTTCCGCCTGGTAGCCCAGCTGTTCATAGCTGGCGGCCAGGAGTTTGCGCGCGCCAAGGTCGCGGGGATCGGCAAAAACGCCATAATTGGCGAGCTCTGCCGACCAGCGGTAATCACCCGTATCATAGGCCACCTGCGCCTGCCGCAAGAGCCCGGCGGGCCCGCCCATCGCCTTGACCATCCGCTGGGCCCGTTCGACTGGCGGGTGGGGATTGAGATCCGCCGGAACGCCATCGTACCAACCCATGTAACGATCATAGACCGCCTTGGCGTTGTGGCTGACTGTTCCATAAAATTCCCGCAACGACCAATCATTGCGTAAGGCGGCGGGCAATTTCAGGCCTTCGGCAATCTCGGCCGGGGTCTGGCCCATGTTCATGCGGCGAACGGCCTGATCGTGGATGAATTTGTAGGCATCGCGCTGATTAGCAATGTGGGTCTGGACGGCAGCATTGCCGAACCGCGGCCAGTGGTGTGAGGCAAAGCTCAACTCGGCTTGCCCGCCCCATTCGCGCAGAGCCTCAGTCAGATAGTCCGCCCAGGCCTTGGCATCGCGGACTTTTGCACCGCGCAGAGTCTGCACATTGTGCAGGGTCGAAGTTGCCGTCTCAGCAAGGCACAGCGCCTTCAACGAGGGGATCCAGATATTGAATTCGGTTGGCGCCTCGGCCCCCGGGGTCATCTGGAACACCAGTTCGACGCCATCGATGGTCACCGAATGGTTGGTCTGTTCAATTTCAAGCGTCGGGGGGATGAACCCTTGCTTGCCCGCGGCAATCGCCGTGCCCATCCCCATCCCAACATGGCCACGCGGTCCCCGCGGGAGGAAATAGCCGAACTGATAGAAGGCGCGGCGGCCCATCGCTGTTCCGGCCAGCATCCATTCGCTGACCACTTCATCAACAAAGCCCTTTGGGGCGATGATCTGGACCTTGCCCGCGGCCACATCGCGCGGGTCGACAATCCCGGTCACGCCGGCAAAGTGATCGGTATGGCTGTGGGTATAGATTACTGCCAGGACCGGCTTATCGGCAACGTGCTGCTTGACCAGCGCAAAGGCCGCGCGCGCCACCTCTTCAACCGTCAGCGGATCGATCACGATCCAGCCCTTCGGCGTTTCGATAAAGGTGACATTGCTGTTGTCGAAGTTGCGGACCGGATAGAGGCCTGGCGCCAGCCGGAACAGGCCTTCAGCGCGCAGCACCCGGTTTTGCCGCCACAGCGCGGGATTAACCGTCTCAGGCGCCGGGCCTTCAACAAAGTCATTGCCGGCTAAATCGAAAGAAGGCTGGCCATTGGCTTGGCGGATCGTGGCATCGGGCCAGGAAGCAATAAAACCGCGCCGGGCGAATTCGAAATCCACGCCATCTTCGGGCGGCAGATCCTTGGCCGCCTGGGCAAGCACGGCCCGTGTCGCGGCCGTTGCCCCCTGTGGGGCCAAGACCGGCTGCGCATGGGGTGGTTCAGCTTGGAGACCGCTGGCCAGCGTGGCAGCCAGCGCGAGCATCATGGCACGGCTCAATTTGGGCATGAAGGTCCTCTCCGATCAACTTCGCCACCGTTATAGCCTGCTGCATCGCCACCCGGAACGCGTTCGTCGCCCATTCCGGGCGGCAGGTGGTTGATGAGGATACAGGCGATGGACAGGCAAGAAGCCGATTATGTGATTGTCGGGGCCGGCTCGGCGGGCTGCGTGCTTGCCAACCGCCTGTCTGCTGATCCGGCCAATCGCGTGGTGTTGATCGAAGCCGGCGGCTCTGGCGAAAGCCTGTTCGTTTCCATGCCAGCTGGCTATGGTAAGACCACCGCAGAATTCGGACATTCCTGGCACTATTCCAGTGCCGAAGAGCCCGGCATTGGTGGTCGGAACATGTTGCTGCCGCGTGGTCGGGGCCTGGGCGGTTCATCCAACATCAACGGCCTGCTCTATGTCCGAGGGCAGGCAGCCGACTATGATGCCTGGAGCAACCTCGGGGCAATTGGCTGGAGCTGGGCTGACGTGGCCCCCTATTTCCGCCGGGCCGAAACCTATGCCAGTGGTGGTGATGCGCTGCGCGGTGATGCCGGTCCGCTGCGGGTTGAGGAGGTTCGTCAGCGCGACCCGACCAGCGACGCCGTGCTGGCGGCCTTTGCTGAGATCGGCGTACCTCTGAATCCCGATTACAATGGCGCAGACCAGACTGGAGCCTGTTATTACCAAACGACCGTGGCCGACGGACGGCGCTGTTCGGCCGCGGATGCCTATCTGCGACCAGTCCTGCACCGCCAGAACCTGACCGTCATTACCCAAGCGCAGTGCCAACGGGTGCTGTTCAACGGGCGCCGCGCCAGCGGTGTCGAATTGGATCGGGCGGGCCAGTCGATGACGATCGAGGCCCGCAAGGAAGTGATCCTGGCGGCTGGCGCCTATCACAGTCCCAAGTTGCTGATGCTGTCCGGGATCGGTCCTGCCAGCCACCTGGCCGCGCTGGGAATCCCAGTCGTGCAGGATCGGCCCACTGTCGGATCGAACCTGCAGGACCATTACATCCTGCCGATGAGCTGGGCCTTGCAGCCGGGCGTCTTTAGCTACAACCGCGAACTGGCGGGCGGGCGACTGGTCTGGAACGTGCTTCGTTACCTTACCCGCCGAACCGGCGCGATGACGATCCCCGCCGCGCAAACCGGTGCCTTCGTCAAATCCGACCCGGTGCTTGAACGTCCTGACATCCAGTTTCACTGTTTGCCCGTCAGCGGCGAGCTTGATCAAACCAGCGACGGCCAGAAGCCAACCCTCTCACCCTATCCCGGCCTAACCCTTGCCCCAACGGTTCTCCGCCCGGAATCGCGTGGCCATGTGCGCCTGGCAAGCCCCGACCCCAGCACCGTGCCAGAGATCGTGCACAATTATCTGACTGCGGAATACGATCGCCAGCTGTCTATCAAGGCCATGCGAATGACCCGCACCTTGGCGCAAGCACCATCGCTGGCCCGGGTGATTGCCCACGAGGCCTTTCCCGGACCGGGCGTAGCCGACGATGCCGGGCTGCTTGATTTTGCTCGGCGGACCGGCAACACCGGTTACCATCCGGTGGGCACCTGCCGCATGGGTATCGACGATCAAGCCGTTGTTGATCCCCGCTTGCGGGTGCGGGGCGTTGACGGGCTGCGCGTGATCGATGCTTCCATCATGCCGAGATTGATCTCGGGCAACACCAATGCCGCCGCCATGATGATTGGCGACAAAGGCAGTGATCTCATCCTGGAAAAAGGCGAAGGCTGAAAATGACACAAGCTTCACCCCCAGACAGCATCGGACAGGACGTTCTCTTCACCGTCGATGGCGGCATTGCGACCGTGCTGCTGAACCGGCCAGGCAGCCGGAATGCCATCAATGGCAAAGTGACCGAAGCCCTGCGCTGGATCGTTGAGGCCATCAATCAGGACCCAGCCATCAGCGTCGCCATTTTGGGATCGAACACACCGGGAATGTTTTGTGCAGGCGCCGACCTTGCCGAGATCGCCAAGGGCGGCGGCGCACAATTCGTTGACGCGCAATATGGCTTTGCTGGCCTGGTCCGCGCACCGCGCGCGAAACCATGGATCGCCGCTGTCGATGGCCCGGCAATGGGGGGCGGCTTCGAAATAGCGCTATCTTGCGAAATGATCATCGCCTCTGACCGGGCCTTATTCGGTCTGCCGGAAGTTAAGCGCGGACTGATGGCCATGGCCGGCGGCGCGATCCGTTTGCCCCGGTTGCTGCCACGGGCCCTCGCGCTCGAAGCGCTTCTGACCGGCGATCCCATCCCCGCCACCACGGCACAGGCGCATGGCCTGGTGAACCAGGT
>JBEGJL010000163.1:0-3554 GCA_041184605.1 Pseudomonadota bacterium | reverse complement strand
GCCACGTCAGCGAAGCAACGATGATGGACGCGCTGGATGTCGCCAAGGCGCCGGTGATTTTCAGCCACTCCAATGCGCTGGCGATCAACAGCCACCCCCGCAACGTACCCGATGCGGTGCTGGCTCGGCTCAAGACCAATGGCGGGATCGTGATGGTCAATGCCTATCCCGCATATGTCGTTGAAGCCACGCGCCAGTGGAACGTGCAACGCGCGACTGAGGATGCGCGGCTGAAGGCAGTGCACATCGGCCAGCCCAAGCGGGCAGCGGATGCGCTGGCGACCTGGATCAAGGCGAACCCGGCACCGGCCGGTTCAACCGCGGATGTTGCCAACCACCTCGATCATATCAAGCAGATCGCCGGGGCTGCGCATGTTGGCCTGGGCGGTGACTATGACGGGGTGGAGAACACGGTGGCCGGCATGGAAGACGTTTCCAAATATCCGGTGCTGTTCGTCGAGCTGGCCCGCCGTGGTTGGACCCAGGCCGAATTGGAAGGCCTGGCTAGTCGGAACATCATGCGGGTGCTGAAAGCGGCGGAGGCCTATGCCGCCAGCCGCAAGGGCGATGCGCCGATCGAAAACCCCGTCAGCTTTTAGTGCGGGTCGATCCGCCCGATCATCCGGAAAAAGAAAGCCGTCGACCAGCCCAACAGAAAAATCCCCAGGACTGATTCGAATGCACCGAGCAAGCGCCAGTCCGGGGCGACATGGAGATCATTGTATCCCACGGTCGAATAGCTGATGGTTGAAAAATACAGTGCCGGTTCGAGCTGCGGAATTGCGTCGAGCAGCATGTAGGCTGCCGCAAACAGCCAGATCTCAATCCCGTGCAGGGCCAGCATGGCAATCACGATGGTCAGGGTGAAGGCGGTGCCGCGCGGCGAAAGCGGATCGATGTGCTTGAGCCGTTCGATCGCCGCCTCGGTCCGCACGGCGCGGTTGAGGCCGAACAGCCCCACCCCGTGGATCACCACGCAGAGCGCGACCATGACCGATGAGACTGCAAACTGGAGCAGCAGGTCCTGGTCGGCAGCCACCATTGGCTCAGTCGCGCAGCAGGTCGTTGATTGCGGTCTTGGCACGGGTCTGCGCGTCGACCGTCTTGACGATCACCGCGCAGTACAGCGAAGGACCCGGCGTGCCATCGGGCAGCGGCTTGCCCGGCATCGAACCGGGCACCACCACCGCATAGGGCGGGACGCGGCCAATGTGCACTTCGCCAGTCGCGCGGTCGATGATCTTGGTCGAGGCGCCGATGAATACGCCCATCGACAGCACCGCGCCTTCGCAGATCCTTACGCCTTCGACCACTTCGCTACGCGCGCCGATGAAGCAATTGTCCTCGATCACCACGGGCCCGGCCTGCAGCGGTTCAAGCACGCCGCCGATCCCGACCCCGCCCGAGAGGTGGACGTTCTTGCCGATCTGCGCGCAGGAACCGACCGTCGCCCAGGTATCGACCATCGTGCCATCGCCGACATGGGCGCCAATGTTGACGAAGCTGGGCATCAGGATCACGCCCTTGCCGATATGTGCACCGCGGCGAACAACTGCTCCCGGGACGACTCGGAAGCCAGCCTCACGAAACCGATTCTCGCCCCAACCGGCAAATTTGGACGGTACCTTATCAAACGCAGGCGCTCCAGCGGCGCCACCTGGCACCACTTCGTTGTCGTTCAGGCGGAAGCTCAGCAGCACGGCTTTCTTCAGCCACTGGTTGACCAGCCAGCCATCCTGCCCGTCCGGTTCGGCGACGCGGGCCTGACCATTGTCGAGCAGTTCCAGCGCGGCTTCAACCACTTCGCGGACATCGCTGCTGGCCGGCGTAACTGTATCGCGCCGGTCCCATGCGGCTTCGATGGCATTGGCAAGGTCTGCAGTCATGGCGATGCTCCACGGCACTTGGGCTATTGGCAGAGCGCCTAGCGGGGCCGTGCCGTTGCGGCAAGCGCAACACGCCCTTGGGAAGCCTGAAATTCGCCGTTAAGGGAGATTGTGGCAGGGACTAAGAATGGACTGCGGAGTGCAAGGTCGCATGCAATCACCGAACGGACGCCCGGCGCGCTGGCATCTTTGCGCCGCTGTGGCCTTATTCACGCTGGTTGCCGCATGCGGCGGCGGTGGAGGATCGGTTGGCAGCACCCCGACACCAACTCCGACGCCTACACCTACACCGACGCCTACGCCAACACCGACGCCAACCGCCAGTTTCCTGACCAGCGAATACAACCGTTCGTCGGGTCCACAGCAGCATGGCGCATTGACGCCATGGAGCGCGGGTTACAACGGAACCGGGGTGACAATCGGGATTGTCGATACCGGGATCGATACTGACAGTCCGGAATTCGCGGGTCGGCTCTCAGCGGCATCGGCCGATGTTGCCGGCAGTCGCGGATTGGATAACCCGGAAAGTGATCATGGCACCAATGTCGCGATGGTCGCCGCGGCGGCGCGTGACGGGATCGGCGTGGTCGGAATGGCCTTCAATTCGATCATCGCCATGTTCCGGGCCGATACGGCGGGAACCTGCGCCAATAACGACCCGAATGACCCGAAGGACGGCTGCAAGCTGGCCGATTCGGCAATTGCTCAGGGTGTCGACCGCGCCATTGCTGCCGGGGCCAAGGTCATCAACCTTTCGCTCGGCGGATCCTCGCCCAGCACAAGCCTCCGCCTGGCAATTGCCCGGGCCGCCAGTGCCGGCGTGGTTGTGGTTGTTGCTGCGGGGAACGATGGCGCCTCAACCGAGGCCGGGGTAGACCCGAACAACCCCGATCCCTTTGCCACCGGCCTGCGCCAGGCCGGGACGGGCAATGTCATCATCGCCGGATCGGTCGACAAGGACAACGTCTTCTCGGCCTTTCCCAACCTGACTGCGACCCAGGTGGTCGATCTCTTGCTGCGCACCGCACGCGATGCCGGGGCAACGGGGACCGATGCGACTTACGGGCGCGGCCTGCTTGACTTGACGGCGGCCTTTGCGCCGCAGGGCACGACCAGCCTCGCCGGAACGGCAATACCTGTACCGGTTGGTGACACGACCGGGGTTACGTCCACGCCGATGGGCGATGCCGGCCCGCGCGCCGATGCGATCGAGGCCGTGGTGCTCGATAGCTATCAGCGCGCTTACGGGATGAACCTTGCAGTCGGCCTGCGCGGGGCCCAGGTCCAGCCGCGGCTTGGACCGGCGCTGGCATCAAACAATCGCAACCTCTCGATTGCCGGCGGCAAGGTGGCTCTGGCCTTCTCGGTCGATGCCACTGGGCGGATCGCCAAGCTGCCCTGGACCGGCCAGTTGCGCCTCAGCCGCGAACAGGCGGAGCAGGCCCGCGTGCTGGCGGCGCGGGCGGTGCTCCAGCTTGCGCCCGATCGACGAGTGGGCTTTGCCTTCGAACAGGGTGCCGATGGGCTCGTGGCCCAATTGCAGGGGCGCGATCAGCCAGCCTTCCTGATCGCCCGTTCGCCGCTTGACGATCTTGGCTTTGGGGCAACCGGCCAGACCAGCTTCGCGGTGCGCCAGAACCTCGGCCCCTGGGGCCTGACCGTCAGTGC
>JBEGJL010000162.1:0-3816 GCA_041184605.1 Pseudomonadota bacterium | reverse complement strand
TTGTTATCTCCCCTTGACCCGGCGGGAGACTGTCAGGTGAAGGCGCATCCGACAATGCGTGGCATTACGGATCGCCAAAGGATCGGGTGGGGCCTGCTCAAAGACAGGCCCCACCACAAGCTTACCAGCCCGTCTTCATCCCCTTGTTCTGTTGATCGAGCCACTTCTTGAGCGGCGCGAAGTAGGCCATCATCGCCTTGCCGCTCATCTCGCGAGTGCCGGTGAAGGCCTGCAGGGCATCAGGCCAAGGCTTCGACGCGCCCATTTCGAGCATGGCGTTCAGCTTCTTGCCCACGTCCTTGTTGCCATAGAAGCTGCAACGGTGGAGCGGCCCCTTCCAGCCCGCCGCCTTGCATGCTGCTTCATAGAACTGGAATTGCAGGATCCGAGCGAGGAAGTAGCGGGTGTAAGGTACCACCGCCGGCACGTGATACTTGGCCCCTGCATCGAAGGCATCAGCACCGCGCGGGCTGGGCTGGACGATGCCCTGATACTTCAGGCGCAGGTCGGTCCAGGCCTGCTGATAGCCTTCCGGCTTCACCTGGCCGGAAAAGATCTGCCAGCGATAGCGATCGACCAGCAGGCCGAACGGCAGGAAAGCCACCTTGTCCATCGCCTGGCGAAGCAGCAGGCCAATGTCCTTGTCCGCCGATGGCACCTTGCTGCGGTCAAGCAGGCCGATCTGGACCAGATATTCCGGCGTGATCGACAGCGCGATCGCATCGCCGATTGCCTCGTGGAAGCCATCGTTGGCACCGTCGAGGTAGAACGGTGGCTGCTTGTTGTAGGCGCGTTGGTAATAGTTGTGGCCCAGCTCGTGGTGGATCGTGGTGAAATCGTCACCATTCACCTTGATGCACATCTTGATGCGCAGGTCCTCGACGTTGTCGACATCCCAGGCGGAGGCATGGCAGACCACTTCGCGGTCCTGCGGCTTCACGAACTGCGAACGCTCCCAGAAGGTCTTGGGCAGCGGAGCAAAGCCCAACGACGAGAAGAAGCCCTCGCCCGTCTTGACCATCTTGATCGGATCGTAATTCTTTTCCTTGAGCAGTTCGGTCAGGTCATAACCGACATCGCCCGCACCCTTGGGGGCGACAATATCATAAATGTTACCCCATTCCTGGGCCCACATGTTGCCCAGCAGATCGGCCCGGATCGGACCGGTCTTGGCCTGAACGGCATCGCCATACTTCGCGTTGAGCTTGCCTCGGACATAGGTGTGAAGGCTGTCGTAGAGCGGCTTCACTTCCTGCCACAGCTTCTCGGTCAGTGCTGCGAATTCTTCCGGGCTCATGTCATAGTTGGAACGCCACTGCGCACCGACATCGGCAAAGCCCAGGCCCTGCGCGCCTTCGTTGCCCAGCGCGACAAGCTGCGCGTAGTCCGCCTTCATCGGCTTGCCGACATTATCGTGCCAGCTGGTCCACATTTCCTTCAGCTCATCGGGATTGCGGCTGGTTCCCATCCGCTCCTCGATATCGCTACCGTTGATCGGCTGCCCGTTGAGCGTGCCCTTGCCCTTGCCGTAGACGCCCTGCATCCGGGCCTTGATCGTCGCCAATTCCTGCGCCGCACCTTCGCGGGTCGGGGCCGGCAGGGTGATGGCGGTGCGCATCCGATCCAGCTTGCGGTCCGTATCGTACGAAAGGTTCGGTGTCTGTGCGTACTTGGCCGCCTGCAAGGCGTTGTTGACGCTCATCGTGGTGATCGCGGCATCGGCCCGCGCGGTCAGCGCCTCGGTGTCCTGGTTGATGTAGGTTTCATAAACCCAACCGGCTTGCCCTGCCTCGATCAGTGCTTGGTTAAAGTCCTTCTCAGCCTTGGCGACAAAGGCGTCAGCCTCAGCCTGAGGGGTCTTGGTGTCCTGCGCAACGGCAGGTGCAGTCACCAGCGCCGTAGCCAGCGCGGCAAGCGAAACGATCCTCTTCATGGGGTTCATCCTCATCAAAAATTCCACGACCAATAAGTCGTTGCGGCTAACGCTGGCGAGGCCGATTGCAGCGGTCAAGCACCGATCTGCCAATGCCTTCAGGCTTGCAGGAAATCCCGGATTGCGATGCCGAGTTCTGGCTTGGTCACGCAGCTCATGTGGGTACCGGGAACCGTAACCAACGTGGCGTTGGGCAGAGCATCAGCCAACAGCTCAGGAGAACCATTGTCCCGATCCTGATCGCCGTTGACCACAAGGGTCGGCATGGTCAGGGCGGCAAGGGCCGCAGGATCGGTATCGCTGAAGGTCTGGAGCAGCAGCCGAGCCGCCACGCGGTCAACCTTCATCGTCTTCATGAACGAGACGGCCGGGAACGCCGGATCACCGTGCTTGACCTCTTCGAACCGGTCGATCGCATCGGTGAAATAGGCGGCGCGGCCAGTCCAGCCCGCTAGGCCCTCCAGCCCCATGCCGCCCAGCGCCAGACGGCGCGGACGAAGCCCGTGGATGACCGCCCGAACCGAAGTGCGCGCGCCGAGCGAAAAACCGACGAGGTCAAAATCGGTCAGCCCCAGCGCCTCCACGAGGGCGATAGCATCACGCGCCAGTACGTCAGGCGGATAGGCCGCGGGATCATGCGGCTTGCCGCTTTCTCCATGGGCGCGCAGGTCCGGCATGAGGCATTCGAACCCGGCATCGGCCAGCAGCTTGGCCTGGCCCCAGTTCATCCAGTTCATCTGGGCGCTGGAAAACAACCCGTGAAGCAGGATTACCGGTCGACCTCTGCCGAGCCGGTGCAGAGCCAACGGTGTCCCATCAAACGATTGAATGGTTTCCATGAATCGAAAACCTCAACCTTTCTTGAGGTGTCGCCGTCCGAGCAGTTCGGCGATTTGGACTGCGTTGAGCGCAGCGCCCTTGCGCAGGTTATCCGACACGCACCACAGCGAAAGGCCATTGTCGACGGTCGAATCCTCGCGAACGCGCGAGACGAAGGTGGCACCATCGCCAACGCATTCGATCGGGGTCACGTATCCGCCGTCCTCGCGCTTGTCGACCAGCATGACACCGGGGGCTTCGCGCAGCAGGTCCTGGGCCTGTTCGGCGCTGATCTCGTCCTGAAACTCCAGGTTCACCGCCTCCGAATGGCCGACGAAGACCGGCACGCGCACGCAGGTGGCGGTCACCTTGATCTTAGGATCGAGGATCTTTTTGGTCTCCACCACCATCTTCCATTCTTCCTTGGTCGAACCATCATCCAGGAAGCTGTCGATGTGGGGGATGACGTTGAAGGCGATCTGCTTGGTGAACTTTACCGGTTCGCTGCTGTCGCCCACGAAGATGTTGCGGCTCTGCTCGAACAGTTCGTCCATGCCCTGTTTGCCGGCACCGGAGACGGATTGGTAGGTCGCTACGACCACGCGCTTGATCCGCGCCGCATCGTGGAGCGGCTTCAAGGCGACGACCAGCTGCGCAGTCGAGCAATTGGGGTTGGCGATGATGTTCTTCGCCTTATAGCCATCAATCGCATCCGGGTTCACCTCGGGCACGATCAGCGGCACGTCCGGGTCCATCCGATAGAGCGAGCTGTTGTCGATCACTACGCAACCAGCGGCAGCGGCTTTGGGCGCATAGACCTTCGAAACATCCGATCCGGCCGCGAACAGGGCAATGTCCCATCCGGCAAAGTCGAAGTGCTCGACATTGCGGACCTTGAGCATCTTGCCGGTTTCGCCGAATTCGACCTCGTCGCCGGTCGAGCGGGAAGAGGCCACCGCCGCCACTTCGTCGCAAGGAAACTCGCGCTCGGCGAGCACGTTCATCATTTCGCGCCCGACATTGCCGGTCGCACCGACGATAGCCACCCGATAGCCCATATCATT
>JBEGJL010000161.1:0-3501 GCA_041184605.1 Pseudomonadota bacterium | reverse complement strand
GTAGAGTACCCGCGCGCGCGGCAAGGTGTTCTGGAGCAGAACCCCCGCAATCCCCTGGAGCGAGCCCTGTTTTTGCCCAAGTGCCCCCTCCCCGCCGGCAACGCCGCCCATCTCGTGGGCCTCGTCAAAGACGATCACGCCCTGAAAGTCTGGTCCGGCCCAGCGCACGATCTGGTCGAGCCGGGTATCCTCGACCCGGGCCGAGCGCAGCGTGCCGTAAGGCACGAACAGGATGCCCTCGGGCGCAGTGATCTCCTCGCCGATCTTCCAGCGCGCAAGGTCGATGATGTCCGATGGCAGCCCGCCGATCGCGGTCCAGTCGCGCTGGGCGTCTTCAAGCAGCGGCGCATTCTTCGATATCCAGATGTGGCGGCGATTGCCCTTCAGCCACTGGTCGAGAATACAGGCCGCCGCCTGCCTCCCCTTCCCCGCCCCGGTACCGTCACCGAGGAAGAAGCCGGTGCGGTAGAGCTGGCCCTCGGGATCTTCCTTGAGTGCCACCTCGCCCGCGGTTTGGGTGAACCGGCCATGGAGGTCGCGGCTCCAGGCCTCGCCTGCGTAGATCACGGTTTCGAGCTGGGCGGCCGAGAGCAGCCGCGCGGTCACCGTGCGTTCGGGGAGACAAGGAACGTAGTTGGGCTTGGGAGCAGCAATCGACGCCATGGCGGCGGACTCGACCAGGTGGGTCGGATGCTCACCGGCGTCGGGGATGACCACGCGCGAGGGGCGATAGTCGGCGTAAACCCCGCGCTGTTCACCCATTGCCGCGGCCTCGTCGAGAACTTGATAGGCGACAGGCCGCACTTCGTTGGTCTGCGGCGCCCGCACGATCACGGGCCGCGCCGGGCCGCTCTTTACTGACCGGAACATGCTGAGTTTGGGGCGTGCTGCGGGAAGAGTTCCAACTTCGCGCAGCGCGGCGCGCGGCGGAATTTGACCGATTGCCGCGAATAGCTCGCTGACCGACGCGCGATTGATCGTCGAGACCGAGATATCGCCCGGCACCTTGTCGATGACCAGCATCCGCACCGCAATGCCCGTGCCGTGCTTGGCATAGCCGTGTTGGTGATGCTGTCGATTACGCCGGTCGACTGATTCCAGATGCCATCCCACCTGGTCGTCCCGATTATGGTGCCACTGTTGGTCAGTGTGGTGATCGTGCCGCCATTGGACAATCCGGACCCGGCCCCGGAGAGGGTTCCACTGTTATCAAGCAGGTCAATCGACGCCCCGCTGGTATTGGATACTGCGTTAAAGATGCTGGATGTGATCAGGCCGTTATTGCTGAGTGTTCCAACGGCACCGTTGTTGTAAATCCCGCCGGTAGCGCCTGAAATTACGGCACTGGATGCGTTTGTTAATGTCTGGATTGATCCGGTGCTCTGGTTCCAGATTCCGTCAAAGCTCGTGCCGGTAATCGCCCCGCTGTTGCTCAGCGAGGTGATTGTGCCCCCGTTGGTTATGCCTGAGCTGGATCCGGAAATCGTGCCACTATTGGTGATGGCGGTGTCGGGATTGGCATTCGTCAGGCTAACGCCCTGGCTCCCGCCCTGGATCGAGCCGGTATTGGTATAGGTGCCGCCAGTTGGCGTGACCGGTCCGGTGCAGGTGGTTGCGTTGGTTGTCGTGCTGCACGGTGCCGCGGTCGCAGGGCTGGCACAGAGCAGGGCGGCGGCAAAAGCCACCGTGGAGGCACTGCCTGACAGGGCCGCAATGCGCCTGCCTTTGGCTGATACAACTGACGTCATCTTCGCTTCCTGCCTGGTCGGTGCGGTGGCCTGGGCGGCAGGTGATCGTTCGCGGCAATCATCTGCAGCCCAGGGCCGCATTCACGAATTTACCGGAAAGCGATTAAGAGACGGCAAATGGCTGTTTCGTCTGAATTTAACTACGTAGGTGAACGTAATGCGCGAATGGCGTTTACCAAGCCTGTGCACCAGACACGCGCAGGCAATGCCCGGCGCAAGCTGCGGCTAGGTGATGGTGCGAACGACTAAAGAAGGAGAAGGGTGGTGGACGCACTAGGGCTCGAACCTAGGACCCGCTGATTAAGAGTCAGCTGCTCTACCAACTGAGCTATGCGTCCACACGGGCGGTACTCCGCGCGGTCCCGAATCGCCGGGAGCGCCCCCTATAGCGGCTGTTGCGCCGGTGAAAAGGGGGCAAGTCGGCTTTTTCTAACTGGCAATGCTGTTGCTGCGTCGGCTCCACCGATCAACGGCCATGATCGTGCCCAGGCAGATCATGTTCGTCATCATTGATGAACCGCCATGGCTCATGAATGGCAGGGGGATCCCTACCACCGGCGCAAGGCCCACCACCATCAGCAAATTGATGGCAACATAGAAGAATACGGTGCAGGTCATGCCTGCGGCCAACAGGCGAGAGAAGCGGTCCGGCGCGTTGTGGGCCACGCGCCAGCCCCAGCGCAGGATCAGCATGAAGATGAACAGCACGAACAGCGCACCGACCAATCCCCATTCCTCACCCATGGTGGCGAAGACGAAGTCGGTGTGCGCTTCCGGCAGGTATTCAAGGTGGCTTTGCGTGCCGTTGCCGAAACCCTTGCCAAACAGCCCGCCCGAACCGATCGCGATCTTGGATTGCGAGATATGGTAGCCCGAACCAAGCGGGTCGGATTCCGGATCGAGGAACACCAGCACGCGGTTGCGCTGATAATCGTGCAGCAGGGTGAAGAACGCCACCGGCGCGGCGACAACGCCAGCCGCGCCTGCGCCGATGAACCATTTCATCGGCAGGCCGGCCATGAACATCACGGCCACCGCGCCGAAGCTGATGGCAAGGCCAGTGCCAAGATCTGGCTGGAGCATTACGAAGAGCACCGGCACTGCCAACAAGCCGAGCGCCGGGATCAGCGAGCGCCAGTTCTGCGTCATGGCTGGCGGCAAAGTTTCATAGAACCGTGCGAAGGCCAGGACGATCACGGGCTTCATCAATTCGGACGGTTGCAGCTGCATGAAGCCGAGGTTGATCCAGCGCTGGCTACCGCCGCCCACCGCGCCGATCAATTCCACCAGGATCAGCAAGAGCAGGATGATGCCATAGGCGGGGTAGGCTGCGAACCGGAATAGCGATTGCGGCAGCCGGGCGATCACCATGGCCATGCCCAGGAACACGAAGAACCGCAGCAGATGCTGCAAGGCCCACGGTTCAAAGCTTCCGCCGGCGGCTGAATAGAGCACGGCCGATCCGAAGGTGGTCAACACCGTCAACGGAAGAATGATTCCCCACGGTTGTCGCGCAATCGCGGCGGGAATTACGCCGGCCCTCATTGCGGTGCGCCCGTTGGCGTTGCCGATGGCCCGGATGACGCGGCATTTGCAGCACCAGCGTCCTCGGGCCGGGGGGCTGCGGCTTCGGTCTGTTCCGGCAAGGGACGGGCACCGGCGGCAGCAGCGGCGGCATCGGCGCTCTCAACTGGGTTTTCTTCGGCAGGTTTGGGCGCCGTGGCTCCGTATTTCGCTTCGTAGGCACCATAGC
>JBEGJL010000160.1:0-3438 GCA_041184605.1 Pseudomonadota bacterium | reverse complement strand
ATCACCCGGCGCCGGGAGCGCCTGGACGACCGGCTGCGATACGAATGAGATTCCTGCCGTGCTGGCTTGCTGGCCTGCCGCTGGCACGACCGGCTGGGCAAAGGCCCGGGCAAACTTGCTGGGCTCGAGCGCAGCCACCGGGGTATAGTTTGCCATTGCGTCTGGCAGCTTATTTGCGGCCAGCGGGGGCAGTTCTGCCGCCGGAGCCGAGGCCGCAGCCAGTTGTGGCGCTTGGTCTGCTGCGGCTGACTGGGCAGCAAGCTGCTCGGTCACCGGATTGGAGTTGAGCGCGAGCCGCGTCGGCTGACCCGGATCGCTGCGGACCGGGGCGTTGAGCAGTCCGGCCACACGCAGGTGATAGTCTTCCGGTCGGGTCTTGGCTGCCCAGTCGCTGATCCGGGCATCGATCTGGTCGGCCGGCACGTCCTGGCTCATCATGAGCCGAGCTTCACGCCACCGCCCATCGAGCGCATAGCTATAGGCAAGATTCTGGCGCAGCTTCGGCGTATTCTCACCATTGCGCAGTGCATCAGCGAGGACCGCACTGCCGCGGGTCGGCTCACCAGCCAGCGCCAGCGCGAGCCCGAGGTCAGCAACCGGAATAGCATCGCGCCAGTCGTCAAGGATGGCCACCGCATCGCGGTTGCGCCCGGCGGCGGCATAGGACAGCGCCAAGCCAAGCGCGGTCTTGCCGGTATTGTCGCCCAGTTCCATCGCGTTGTCGAAAGTTGCGGCGGCAGATTCAAACCGGCCAGCCTTGAGATAGGCATGCGCCAACAGCGCGCGGTAGGATGCCTCGCGCGGGCTTGCCGCGACCAGCGCCTCAGCCAGTTGGATCGCCTTGTCGACCTGCCCGCTGGAAAGCGCCGCCTGGGCGGCCGCAGCGGTCTTGTCGGGGGCGGGCTTGGCCACGACAGTCCCGCCAAATCCGGCGCCGGCCAGAACAGCCAGGGCCAGGGCGCCCGTAACGCCGAGCGGGAGAAGCTTGGTGCGAATGGTGCTGGTAGACATGGGACGCTTCCCTCTTTCAGAATCAGTTTTGGCGGCGCGCGATCTGCGCGGCGAGCTGAGCAACATCAGGCAAATCTTCGAGCAACCGGTCGAGCGCTTCGGTGACGAGTTGCTGGGCGCTGCGGTTTGCCACCGCGCAGGCCAACCGCAGCTTGAGGTGGCGTTCAGCATCGACACGCAATGTAAAAGCTGCCCGACGCCCGTTGGCGAGCGCGGATTGTCGTGGTGCCGCCAAGCGTTGGCTGACACCGTCAAGCTGCCGCACCACTTCTGGCACGGGCGCGAAATCCGGGGCCACCGATTCCGGCGTAATCGGGACAACCTCGGCACTATGCTGCTCAGTCGGCGCATCGGCATCGTGGCCCATGTCATTCCAGCCAAGATCATCCAGCTGGTAGGCCAGTGCATCACCGGCGATCGGGCCCAGTTGTGGGCGCATCGCGGGACGCGCCCCGCCCTTGCGGGCCAGAAGCGTCGGCGAAAGCGACGCGAAAGTTTTGGGTTCGGACATGTCCGTTCCCCCGCTTACGAACCGGCCACACGGCGACCAAAGCCGCCAGCCGGACGCGGGGCACCGGGCACCAGCATCGAAGTTGCTGCCGGTGCCGCAAAGACCGTGCGGCGGAAGTTCTTTTCAAGCCGGTCGGAAATGTAGTTCCACAAGGCTACCACTTCCTGCGCGGAGCGGCCGTTAGGCTCGACTTCCATCACGGTGCGGCCATCAATCATCGAGGCGGCAAAGTCGGTCCGGTGATGCAGTGTAACCGGGGCAACCGTGCCATGCTGCGACAAGGCGACTGCGGCTTCAGAGGTGATCTTCGCCTTGGGAGTGGCGGCGTTGACCACAAAGATGAGCGGCTTGCCGGCGCGTTCGCACAGGTCGACCGTAGCACCAACGGCGCGCAGGTCATGCGGGCTGGGGCGGGTCGGCACGACAATCAGTTCCGCAACCGAAATGACCGACTGGATCGCCATGGTGATGGCCGGGGGCGTATCGATCACCGCCAGCTTGAAACCCTGCTGGCGCAGGACGGCCAGATCGCTGGCAAGGCGGGCCACGGTAGTCTGGGCAAAGGCGGGATAGTCGTCTTCGCGCTCGTTCCACCAGTCCGCCAGCGAGCCCTGCGGGTCGATATCGATCAGCACGACCGGTCCAGCGCCGGCGCGCTGGGCCTGGACGGCCAGGTGCCCGGACAAGGTAGTCTTGCCGGATCCGCCCTTCTGCGATGCCAATGCCAGTACGCGCAAAGCCAATACCCCCTGAGAAAAGACAATTTGGTCATGCTGACCTGGATCAGGGGGATCGCAGATCGTTCCTAAGATAGGGTTAATGCGTATCCCGGTTGGGCCGCGGCATCGTTCCCGATCGTTTCCATAAATCCTTTGCTAACCGGTACTTTACTATGTCACTTAAGCCTCAGGCGTCGCGGAACGCGGGGGTCAGGGGCCGAAAATGCCCCTGTCGCTTAAGTCCGGGACGAAGTCGGGAAGTCAAAAATGGGTCACAAGCTTTTTTCCGCGCCCTTGGTGGCGCCCTTCTTGCCATGGCATCATCGGCCCTGGCCGATACCCGCGCTGGCGTTGATGCCTGGACCCGCGGCGATTTTGCCACGGCAGCCAAGACGTGGCAGATTGAGTCGGCAAGGGGAGATGCCGATGCGATGTTTAACCTGGGCCAGGCCTACAAGCTGGGCAAAGGCGTGAGGCAGGATCTCGCCCAGGCCGAAGCCCTGTTCGGGCGGGCCGCGGCACAAGGTCATATTCAGGCTAGTGACAATTATGGCCTACTGCTGTTCCAGCGCGGACAACGCACCCAGGCCCTGCCGTTCCTGCGCGCTGCAGCGGATCGTGGCGATCCCCGCGCGCAGTACCTGCTCGGCATTGGTCACTTCAATGGTGACATCGTCACCAAGGATTGGGTCCGGGCCTATGCCCTGGTCAGCCTGGCCCAGCAGGCTGGCCTGCCCCAGGCGGCGTCTGCCCTCGCGCAGATGGACCAGCACGTGCCGATGGCGCAACGCCAACAGGCGGTTGAACTGGCTGCGGAACTGCGCAGCCAGGCCGATGCGACCCGCGCGCGCCAACTCGCCGCTGCCGATCTGGGCGCGTCGGTGCCGTCCGCTTCCGCCCCCGTCACCACGGTGGCGATGCGCGGTGTCAGCCCGGTTCAAGCCAGTGATGCGGTTGGTGCCGCCAGCCGCGCCGTGGCGGACAGCCCGGCAACGGCCGGGGCTGACTATGCGCGCCCGGCAACCACCCGCCCGGTCAAGGTGTGGCAGGGCATGCCGCCGACGATAAACGGCACCGCGCCCGTTGCTTCGATCCCGCAGGCCGATGCTGCCACAGCAGCGGTCCCGACCGCGGCTGGGCCATGGCGGGTCCAACTGGGTGCCTTTGGCCAGCCCGGCAATGCCGATGCACTATGGA
>JBEGJL010000159.1:0-4567 GCA_041184605.1 Pseudomonadota bacterium | reverse complement strand
CATGAACACGTCGCCAGTATTGACCTGGTTGGTGACCTCGGTGCGGTAACCGTTGACGGTGTTGCCAGGCTCCCAAATCGTGCCCGCGACGCCGGGGAACTTCAGGGCGGTTTTGCAGTAGCCACGGAATGCGGCGTTGCCCACGTAGGCCATGGACGCCACGTCCGCGTTATCCAGCGCCACCTGGGTTTCCATCTCGACCAGCTCCGCGAAGGTCGGCTGCACATCTGCGAAGTCCACCGCGTTGATGCCGGTATGGTTGGCGATGCCCAGGGGCTGGGCGTCGGTGCCAGTGCCGTAGTAGCCGGCCTTGTCGATGGTCAGCGCCAGGGCCTTGGCCAGATCGGCGCGCACCAGGGCTTCCACGTCCAGGCTGGACTGCACCATCAGCTTGCGGGTGATTTCGCTGAATGCTGCCACAGTCTTGGGCGAAAGGCTGATCTGGCCAAGTTCCAGGCCGGTTTCGCCAGCGTCACCATCTTCACCGATCCAGTAGCCCTGGGCAGCAGCCACTTGCTTCGGAATGTCGATATTGCCCACCAGGCCGCCCATGACGGTGCCCAGCTGCATGATGGTGGCGCGGTTGCGCAGGATGTCGATGAAAGAATCCGACATCAGGGTGGTGGCGATTCCATAGCCGCCAGTGTCGCCAGAAGCGGCGCCGGTGGTGCTGGTGTTCAGCGCGCGGGTCAGCACATCGGCCGGCACCACGAACTTGTCGCTGTCCTTGCCCAGCTTGTCGGCTGCGGCGCGGCTGGCTTCGAATTCGAAGGCGGCTTCCTTCTGCGCGCGGGTGTCGGTCGGTTCGGCCAGGGCGCGGATAACCTTCATGAAGCTGAAGGAACGGGCTTCCTTGTCGGACAGGCCGATGTCAGCGTCCTTCATCTGGTCGGACAGCGGGCGTTGAATCTTGCCGTTCACGTGCTCGAGCAGGCGCTGCTGGAAGTCGGCCACGGTCAGGCCATCCTTCACGGCATCGCGGGCCAGCTCGGGGGCGCCGTACTTCTCGCCCATCTCGACGATGGAGCGCACGCGGGCGCGCTCGACTTCGGCGCCCTTGCTGCGCTCGGCAGCGGCATCAACGGGGGCGGTGGTGTTTTGGTCTTTGGGGTCCATTTCGGGTTTCCTCACAAGGGTTTCGGGTTCGGTTTTCGGTGCTTCGAGGCTGCGCCCAATGCCCACACTGATGTCGGCAGGCACAGGAACCAGGCTGATCTCGAAGGGTTCCCAGGAAGTGACCGTCCAGACGTCGACGCCATCGCGCTCTTCCGTCAGCTTGGCGTCATGGATCATGTAGCCAACACTGACGTGCTTGCGAATGCCGTCCTGGACGTCGCGGAAGATTTCCTCGGCACGGTCGCTTCGCCCGAAGCGAACCACAGCCCGCCCCCGGCGGTCTGCGTCGATGGAAACCGACTCGACAACACCGATCTGGTCGTCATCGTCGTGATTGACCAGCAGCGGTGCGCCGTCTTGCAGGCGATCCATGACCACTGCGCCAGGCGAGTGGTCAAGAATCTCGATGCCCCACCAGCGCTGAACCTCTGCCTCGGAGCTGAAGGCCAGTTCAACGGTGCGGTTTTCTGCGTCGATCTTGCGGACACTGGCCGCGCGGAATGCGCGGTTGTCCTTCTTGATCGCCTGCAGGCGTTGCTCAGTGCGCTTGTCCATGGTGGCTACTCTGCATGTCGGCGCATCGGGTTTCCTCTGGCGCTTTTTCCTCAGAACAGACCGGCCTTGCCAGCCACGAACATGACGGCCGCAGCAGCGGCTGCGAAGATGGCCTTCTCGACCCACTCGGCGGTCTTGCTCTGCAACGGCTGCGCCATCTCCAGCGCCCGCAGACGGCCATCGACCTTTTCGACGGCCTCCATCACGCGCGCGGTCGTGTGGTCGTGCTTTTTGGCCACGTCCGAAATGGTGTTGAAAGCTCGCTCCAGCGCAGCGCGGTCCTGGTTCTGCCGTTCCTCGATCACTGCCAACCGGTTGATCGCCGCAGCCATCTCTCGCATGGCGTCCTTCATCTCAGCCACGCCATCGCGTATCCGCTGTATGTGGTGCGCCAGGCGTTCAATGCGCACCGTTTCGTCGGGCGCGTTCACGATGTCGTGCAAGTCCTCAGTCATTGCTCATTGCTCATTCTTCGGTCTGCTGGGCCATGACACTGGCCTGCAGGTTCTTGTCGAGAATGGCCGCCTGGATGAAGGCGTCCGGGATGCCAGCCGCGCGCATTTCCTCGATGTCGGCCGCGATCTCGCGCCAGACGTCGGACGGGTCGCGCCCGCCTTCGCGGATGATCTGGCCGGGGCTTTGCAGCAGGTTGTTCTTGCTCATCACCGCCGCCTGCACGTCGGCGCGCGGGTCGATCCAGGCCCAGCGGCGCGGCTGCCAGCTGACCACGCTGTATCGGTCGATGCGCTCGGGCTTCAGCGGGCGGCCCTTGACGGTGACGTGCCCGCCCAGCAGCGCGCGCGGCAGCCATGCCTCGAACACCGGCTGAATCAGGGTCTCGATCAGCCATTCCTGCATTTCCTTCCAGTGTTCGCGTTCGTCCAGGGTGCCCTGGCGGATCGAGGAAAAGTTCACCCCCTCGAGGTCGTTGGCCAGGTTGTTGTAGAGCACGCCAAAGCCGGCCGCGATGCCGCGCAGCATGGCCTTGTTGAACATGGCGAACTCGCCAGATGGGTAGGCGGGGTTCCATTCCTGAAGCTCGGCACCTTCGGGCAGCACCTGGAACTCGCCCGGCTCGGCACTCATCTCGAAGGACTGCAAGTCCTCGTCGTCCATGTCCGGGCCGTGGCCTTCGCGCCACTTGATGACGCCCATCTTGGAAGCGCCGATGCGGGCATTGACAATGGCGGCGTCCTCGAAGCCGACCAGCTGCTTCATGCGGAACAGGCCGGTGGCCATCCAGGGCAGGCCGCGTTTCTGGCCGACCATTTCCGGCAGGAAGCCGTGGATGATCTCGTCGGCCTCGAGGCGCACGTAGTTGCGCCCGGCGTAGCTGTAGTCGTAGGTCGCGTCCGATTCCTTGGCGACACTGAAGTGGTAGGCCAGGGGGCGCCCATACTGGTTGAACTCGATGCCAGACCGGATGAACCGGCCGCCGGGCAGGTCGTCCTTGTCATAGGACGGGTCGCAGCGTTGCGGATCCAGAACTTGCAGGGCAAAGCCGAACGGGCCGGCGTCCTTGCCGTAAATCTTGCGCAGCATGAACTCGCCATCCTTGACGGCGGATTGCACCGCCCCGGCCTGGATGCTGCGCCAGCTCTGCTGGCCGGCCACGTCACAGCTGCTGCGGTGGCCCCACTTTTCCCACGCGGCCTCGATGGCCTGGTTGGCCAGGGTGTCCAGTGCGCCCTTGTCGTCGCGGCTGCGGGCCTGCAGCATGACGCCCTTGGGGCCGACGATGTTCTGCCGGGCCATGCGGATGAACGCGCGCGCGTAGTCGTTGTTGACGGCCTGCTCTCTGGCACGCGCCACCAGCACGCGCTGGTGCTGGCGGATCAGGTGTTCTGCCGTGACAGGGTGCGTCACCCAGTCAGCGGCCAGACGGTCCGCGCGCACGGCAGAAAACATCCGCATAGCGGCCCGGACAGGGGCATAGCGTGGCTTGGCCGCCGAACGCTCGGCAGGCTTGCGCTTCAGGAAGTCGAAGATGGCCACTTAGCGGAACCTCACGCGGACGTGCTGATCGAACAGGGCGCCCTTCGATGCCGCCTTCATCCGGCGGATCTCGGCGCGATAGCGGTCGCGCAGCATGAGCAATTCAGGGATGGGGGTGCGCCACAGTTCGCGGTTGTTGCTGGTGTAGCGTTCCTGGTCGATGGTCGCGCGCCGTTCAATCACGGCTTCGATGGCGTCCAGGACGCGGCGCAGGTGGTCGCGGCCGTCATGCCCTGCGCCAGCTTCGGCCAGGTCCGGCTTGATGGTGATCTGCCCGGACTCGACCTCGACCACATCGCCCCCATTGGTGGCGCGCAGCGAGTACCAGTATTCGCCCGCCGCCCAGCCGGCCGTGTCGGTGGCTTGCGCCAGGAAGCGGTGTCCGTGGCCTTCCGCTGCGGCTTCCAGGTCGATGCTTTGCGGGCCTCGCAGATACGCCCGCAGCGCCCAATCCGGGGCCGGATAGGCGGTCAGGATGACCGTGCGGTCGAATGTGGTGCCTGCGGTGATACTTGAAGGCAGATTGGTCACGGTTCCTCACCAGTTCTTGACCCACCCACCGCGCTTGCGCGCGACCTTCTTGGGCCGTTTGACGTGCACAGTGTCGGTCGCCGAGTCCAGGCTTTCCTCTGGCGCGATTTCCTTCTCTCGCACTGGCATCGGTTGCCGATCGATCTGCAGCAGGCGTTCAGCCGCCCGCTTGAAGGACGGATTGACGATCTTCAAAGCGGCCAGCGCATACACCCGGCAGTCCAAAGCCTCGTTGCGGGGCCGCGTCTGGTGCCACTCGCGCACCGGGAAGCCCTTGACGTAGCGCGTCATCAGCTTCTCGGCGGTCAGTTGGTGGTACCACTCCACGCCACGGTCGCTCGGGATGTGACAGAAACCGGGGCCTGGGCGC
>JBEGJL010000158.1:0-7607 GCA_041184605.1 Pseudomonadota bacterium | reverse complement strand
GATGGAAGCCAGCGCGGCGAAGATCACGATCGGCTGCCAGGCAGCGGCCTGATGCCCGAAGGCGGTCATCGCCACGATCACCGTCAGTGCCAGCGCCGCAACCTTGGGGGCCGAGGCGAAGAAGGTGGTCACCGGCGTCGGCGCGCCTTCGTATACGTCCGGCGTCCACATGTGGAACGGCACGGCGCTTATCTTGAAGGCCAGGCCCGCGAAGACAAAGACCAGACCAAAGATCGCCCCGGTCGAAATCTTGCCATTCAGCGCGGCGGCGATGCCGGCAAAGTCAATCGTCCCGGCAAAGCCATAGGTCAGGCTGGTGCCGAACAACAGGATGCCCGAGGCGAGCGAACCCAGCACGAAGTACTTCAAGCCAGCTTCGGCCGACCGGTCATCGGTCCGCAGAAACGCGGCAAAAACGTAGGCGGCGAGCGAGTTCAGCTCGAGCCCGATGTAGAGCGTTAGCAGGTTCGTCGCCGAAACCATCAGGCACATGCCGAGGACGGCGAACAGCACCAGCACCGGGTATTCCGGGCGATAGGCGCCGACCCGCTGGAAGAACGCCGGAGCAACCACCAGCGAGGCTCCCGCCGCCGCGAAGATCAGCAGCTTGGCGAAGGCCGCGAAGGCCGTTGCAGCGAAGAGGCCCGAGAAAGCCACCGTTTCAGCCCCTTTGGCCCCGCTGAACAGCGTTGGCGCGGTAAGCACTGCGGCCACCGCAAGGACGGCAACCGAGAGCCAGGTAAGGATGCGCGCACCGGCGTCACCACGGGACCAAGCGGCACCTAGCAGCAGCACCAGGCCGGACAGGCTGAAGAGAACCTCAGGCGCGGCGAGGCGGAAAGACTGAACGAAATCCATCAGTGCGCTCCCCCGTGCGCGGCGTGTTCATTGGGTGCGGTGGCGGCCTTTGGTTTGGGCGCGGTGAGATGCGCATCGCCTTCAGGCTTGGCGCGAGCCACGCGGGCATCAAGCGCCGCAATATCGGCCCGCATCGGCGCCATGAAGCTTTCGGGATAGACCCCCATCCACAGCACCACGGCAGCGATCGGAGCGAGCAGCAGCCATTCGCGACCGTTCAGGTCAGCCATGGCAGCGGCATCGGCATTCTTCTGTTCGCCAAAGGCAACGCGGCGGTAGAGGTAGAGCATATAGGCCGCACCCAGGATGATCCCGGTGGTGCAGACCAACGCCACCCAGGTCGACACCTGATAAATGCCGCCAAGGCTAAGGAATTCACCGACGAAGCCGCTCGTCCCCGGCAGGCCGATCGAGGCCATCGTAAAGAACAGGAAGAACAGCGCGTAATAGGGCATGTTGATCGAGAGCCCGCCGTAACGGTTGATCTCACGCGTGTGCAGGCGATCGTAGATCACGCCAACGCAGAGGAACAACGCACCCGAAACCAAGCCGTGGCTCAGCATTACGATCATCGAGCCTTCCAGCCCCTGCGGGTTGAAGGCGAACAGGCCGATGGTGACGATCGCCATGTGGGCAACCGACGAATAGGCGATCAGCTTCTTCATATCGTGCTGCACCAGCGCGACCAGCGATGTGTAAACCACCGCGATCATCGACAGCGCGAAGATCAGCGGGGCAAATTGCGCCGAGGCTTCCGGGAACATCGGCAGCGAGAAGCGGATGAAGCCATAGCCACCCATCTTCAGCAGCACGCCGGCCAAGATCACCGAACCGGCGGTCGGCGCCTGGACGTGGGCATCGGGCAACCAGGTGTGCACCGGCCACATCGGCATCTTCACGGCAAAGCTGGCAAAGAAGGCCAGCCACAGCCAGGTCTGGACCTTGGGATCAAAATCATAGGCCATCAGCGTCGGGATGTCGGTGGTCCCGGCCTCGTTCACCATCCACAGCATCGCGATCAGCATCAGCACCGAACCGAGCAGCGTGTAGAGGAAGAACTTGTAGCTGGCGTAGATCCGGTCCTGCCCACCCCAGATCCCGATGATCAGGTACATCGGGATCAGGCCGGCTTCGAACATGATGTAGAACAGGTAGAGATCCTGAGCGGCAAAGACGCCGATCATCAGCGCTTCCATCAGCAGGAAGGCTGCCATGTACTCACCCACGCGCTTTTCGATCGACGCGCTGGCGAGCACGCAGATCGGCATCAGGAAAACCGAGAGCATGATCAGCATCAGCGCGATGCCATCGATGCCAAGCGCCCATGAGAAGCCTGCGAACACGGGCACCTTCTCAACGAACTGCCACTGTGCCCCGCCAACATCGTAATTGGCCCACAGCAGCACGCCGAGCGCGAAGTCGATCAACGTGGCGACGAGCGCGATCGTCCGCGCCGCCTTGGCCTCAACCACCAAGCAGGCCACTGCCGCGAGCAGCGGCACCAGCAGCATCACCGAGAGAATGGGAAAACCGGCCATCTTAGCGCACCATCATCCAGGTGATCGCCGCCGTCAGGCCCAGCAGCATCACGAGAGCATAGGAATAGAGGTAACCCGACTGGACCTTTTGCGCGAAGCGCGTCCCCTGTTGCACAGTCCAGGCGGCACCATTGGGACCAAAGCGGTCAATGAAGCCGATATCGCCCAGCTTCCAGAACTTGTCCCCGATCCAGAAGGCCGGCCGGACAAACAGGAAGTTGTAGAGCTCATCGAAGTACCACTTGTTGTAGACGAAGCGGTACAGGACATCGATCTGGCCAACGACCTTCGACGGAAACTCCGGATTGCGGATATAGGCATACCAGGCACCCGACAGGCCGAGCAGCATGACGATGGTGGCCGACAGCTTCACCCACAGCGGCACCTCGTGCATCGCGTGCATCAGGTGTTCGTTGTAGAACAGCGAACCGTTCCAGAACTCTTCACTGCTGATGAACGAGCCGGTGAAGACCCAACCCGCGAAGACCGCGCCCAGGGTCAGCACGCCCAGCGGAATCAGCATCACCAGCGGGCTTTCATGCGGGTGATAGCCGGCAGTGCCATCGCCGTGATCAGCATGGCCATGCGCGTGCTCGTCGTGACCGTGGTGGTCATCGTGCACGGCGTGCTGGATATGCTCTGACCCGGCCCAGCGCGGCTTGCCGAAGAAGGTCAGGAAGACCAGGCGCCACGAATAGAAGCTGGTCATCAGCGCGGCAGTGACGCCGATCCAGAAGGCGAACTGGCCGGATTCCTTGCCGCTGGCAAAGGCGGCTTCAAGGATCGCGTCCTTCGAATGGAAGCCGGCGAAACCGGCGTGCAGCCAGTATACCCCAACCCCGGTGATCGCCAGCGTACCGGCCATCATCGCCCAGAAGGTCAGCGGAATGTGCTTACGCAGACCGCCGTAATAGCGCATGTCCTGTTCGTGGTGCATCGCATGGATCACCGAACCGGCACCCAGGAACAGCAGCGCCTTGAAGAAGGCGTGCGTGAACAGGTGGAACATCGCCGCGTTATAGGCGCCAACGCCCGCGGCGAAGAACATGTAGCCCAGCTGCGAGCAGGTCGAATAGGCGATCACCCGCTTGATGTCCCACTGCGTCAGGCCAACCGTCGCCGCGAAGAAGCAGGTGGCAGCCCCCACATAGGTAACAACGTCCAGCGCAATCGGGCTGGCTTCGAACATCGGCGAAAGACGGCAAACCATGAAGACGCCGGCGGTAACCATCGTCGCCGCGTGGATCAGCGCCGAAACCGGGGTCGGGCCTTCCATCGCGTCCGGCAGCCAGGTGTGCAGACCCAGCTGCGCCGACTTACCCATCGCGCCGATGAACAGCAGGATGCACAGGATCGTCATCGTATCCCAGCGATAGCCGAGGAAGCCGATGGTCGATCCGGCCATGCCCGGCGCACGCACCAGGATTTCCGGAATCGAAACCGTGTTGAACACCAGGAAGGTGCCGAAGATACCCAGCATGAAGCCAAGATCACCCACCCGGTTGACCACAAAGGCCTTGATCGCGGCGGCACTGGCGCTGGGCTTGCGGAACCAGAACCCGATCAGGAGGTAGGACGCGAGGCCCACCCCTTCCCATCCGAAGAACATCTGGACCAGGTTATTGGCCGTCACCAGCATCAGCATGGCGAAGGTAAACAGGCTGAGATAGGCGAAGAACCGCGGCTGATCCGGGTCCTCATCCATGTAGCCCCACGAATAGAGGTGGACGAGCGCCGAAACGGTGGTGATCACCACCAGCATCACCGCGGTGAGCGTATCCACCCGGAACGCCCAGTCGAAGGTCAGGCTACCCGACTGCACCCAGTGCAGCACCGGCACGACATGCGCCTCGGCGTGACCGCCCAGGAAGCCGAGGAAGATCGGCCAGGACAGCGCGCAGGATGCGAACAGGCCAGCTGTCGTCACCAGCTTGGCCGGCACGTTGCCGATCATGCGGTTGCCCAGCCCCGCGATCAGCGCGGCCAGCAGCGGCAGGAATACGATGAAGAGGATCGGATCCACGGATGCTTACCCCTTCATCCGGTTGACATCGTCGACGGCGATGGTGCCGCGGCGGCGGAAATAGATCACCAGGATCGCGAGGCCGATCGCCGCTTCACCAGCGGCCACGGTCAATACGAACATGGCAAAGATCTGCCCGGTCAGGTCACCCAGGAAGCTGCTGAAAGCCACCAGGTTCAAGTTCACCGAGAGCAGGATCAGTTCGATCGCCATCAGGATGACGATCACGTTCTTGCGATTGAGGAAGATCCCCAGCACGCCCAGCACGAACAGGATCGAGCTGACGACTACATAGTGTTCAACGCCGATCATCAGAGCTGGACCCCCTTGCCCACTTCCGGCTGCGTGTTCACCACGGCCTCTTCCGGACGCCGCGCGACCTGCTTGCTAATGTTCTGGCCGCGCACGCCGCTGCGCCGGCGATGCGTCAGGACGATTGCGCCGGTCATGGCGACCAGCAGGATGATGCCTGCCGCTTCGAACAGGAACAGGTACTTGCCGTAAAGCAAGGCACCGATCGACTTGATGTTCGATGCACCGGCCACCGCCGCAGCAGTGCCATCGGGCGTACCCAGCTTCAGCGAGCCGGCCTGGTATGCACCCATGCCCAGCACGATCTCTGCCAGCAGGACGATGGCAACCGCCAGCCCCAGCGGGAAGTTCTTGATGAACCCGGCGCGCAATTCGGCAAAGTCGATATCCAGCATCATCACGACGAACAGGAAGAGCACCGCGACCGCGCCGACGTAAACGATCACCAGCAGCATCGCGATGAATTCGGCCCCGGCCAGCACCATCAGCCCCGCCGCGTTGAAGAACGCAACGATCAGCCACAGGACGGAGTGAACAGGATTGCGGGCGAGGATCGTAAAGGCCCCCGCCGCGATCATGATACCTGCGAACAGGTAGAAGGTAAGCACCTGGATCATGCCGCCGCGCCCCTATCGATACGGCGCATCGGCTTCAAGGTTAGCGGCAATCGCGCGCTCCCACTTGTCCCCGTTCGCCAGCAGCTTTGCCTTGTCGTAAAGCAGTTCTTCACGCGTTTCGGTTGCGTATTCGAAGTTCGGCCCTTCGACGATCGCATCGACCGGACAGGCTTCCTGGCAGAAGCCGCAGTAAATGCACTTCGTCATGTCGATGTCGTAACGCGTCGTACGGCGGCTGCCGTCATCGCGCGGTTCGGCCTCGATCGTGATCGCCTGCGCCGGGCAGACCGCTTCGCACAGCTTGCAGGCGATGCAGCGTTCTTCGCCGTTGGGATAGCGACGCAGCGCGTGCTCACCACGAAAGCGCGGGCTCAGCGGGTTCTTCTCAAAGGGATAGTTGATGGTCGCCTTGGGCCTGAAGAAGTACTTCAGGGTCAACCAGTGCGCCTTCAGGAATTCCCAAAGGGTGAAGCTCTTGATGAGCTGAGCGACACTCATGCGCCGTACCTCGTGAACATCAGATAGCCGCTCACCAGCACAACGAAGAGCAGTGAGACGGGCAGGAACACCTTCCAACCCAGGCGCATCAGCTGGTCATAGCGATAGCGCGGGACCGTGGCCTTGACCCAGGAGAAGATGAAGAAGAAGAAAAAGATCTTGGCGAAGAGCCACAGCCAGCCCGGCACCAGATAGAGCACTGGAATATCCAGCGGCGGCAGGTAGCCCCCCCAGAACAGCACGGCATTGAGCGCGCACATCAAGAGGACGTTGGCGTATTCACCCAGCCAATAAAGCGCGAAGCTCATCGACGAGTATTCGGTCTGGTAACCGGCGACCAGCTCGCTCTCGGCCTCGGTCAGGTCGAACGGCGCGCGGGCGGTTTCGGCCATTCCCGAGATCAGGAACATCACCCACATCGGGAACAGCAGCGGATTGGCAACGAAACCGTTGATCACGCTGACGTGGGCGCGCTGTGCCTCAACAATGTCCCGCAGATTGAAACTGCCGGCCCAGAGGACCACGCAGATCAGGATGAAGCCGATCGAGACTTCGTAAGAGATCATCTGCGCCGAGGCGCGCATGGCCGAGAAGAACGGATACTTCGAGTTGGATGACCAGCCCGCGATCACCACGCCGTAGACCCCGAGTGATGAGATCGCAAGCACATAGAGCAGGCCGACATTGATATCGGCCAGCACCGCGCCCGAATTGAACGGGATCACCGCCCAGGCCAGCAGCGCGACCGTAAAGGTGATGATCGGCGCGATCAGGAACAGGCCCTTGTTCGCGGCCGAAGGCACGATCGTTTCCTGCAAGAACACCTTCAAGCCATCGGCGAAGGACTGGAGCAGGCCCCACGGGCCAACGACGTTCGGCCCGCGCCGCAGCGCCATGGCCGCCCAAACCTTGCGGTCGACATAGATGATCATCGCCACGGCCAGCATCAGCGGCAGGGCAATCAGCAGGATCCCGGCGATGGTCGCGGTAAACCACGCCCAGTCATGGCTCATGCCCAGGGATTGGAAGAACTCGGTCATTCCGCGGCCTCCGCGAAGTGCTCACCATGGAGCAGTTCGGCCGAGCAGCGCTGCATGGTTTCGCTGGCCCGGGCGATCGGGTTGGTGAGGTAGAAGTCCTTGATCGGATAAGCTTCAATCGTGCCTGCCGCCTTGGCCTTGTCAGCCTTGGGCAGCGACCCGTAGGCGGCCAGGCCTTCGGTGCCGAGCGCCGGCACAGCCTTGATCATCGCGGCGCGCAGTTCGGCGAAGCTGTCAAACCCGACCGACACGCCCAGGGCATCGGCCAGTGCGCGCAGGATCGTCCAGTCTTCACGGGCATCACCCGGGGCGAAGACCGCCTGCTCGGCATACTGCACCCGGCCCTCGGTGTTGACATAGGTCCCTGCCTTTTCGCTGAAGGCAGCGGCGGGTAGAATGATGTCCGCCGCGTGGGCGCCCTTGTCACCGTGGTGGCCGACGTAAACGACAATGCTGTCGGCAAACTTGGTGTAGTCCACCTCGTCCGCCCCGAGCGAGAGCAGCAGCTTGGGCTTGGCCTTGACCAGATCGGCGATGCCGCCCTTCTGCGCATAACCCAGCATCAGCCCGCCCATGCGGGCAGCGGCCATGTGCAGCACGTTGAAGCCGTTCCAGCCATCGCGGACCAGCTTGTACTTCTCGGCCAGCGCGAGTGCCGGACCGAGGGCGCCCTTGCCGAGGCCCGCCCCGCCCAGGATGATCGCCGGCCGCTGCGCATTCT
>JBEGJL010000157.1:0-5459 GCA_041184605.1 Pseudomonadota bacterium | reverse complement strand
CCCGCAGGCAGGTGCGTGAGGCAAAATCGAGCCCGCGATGCGAACGCTGCTCACGCGCAATGAAATTGAGTGAGAGACCGATCAGCAGGCCAAGCAGGATAATCGGGAAGCCATAGTGCTCAGACAGCCAGGCTGCAGCCGCCGCAGCCACGCCACAGATTGCCAGGCCTGGGAACATGCTATCCTTCTGCCCGGCCTTGGCGGTCAGTTCCGCCAGGTGCAGTTCGCCATACAGATCACCGCCCTGAGGCAGCGCATCCCAGTCAATCGCGGGGCGCATGGCCACGTGTCTGTCCTGCGGTGTCATATAGACCTTCCCTTATCCCGCCGAAACGTTAGTCTGCAAGCAAGCAAAAGACAAAGTCTGGGGAAGAGCAATGGCCACCGGCGGCACCAATCAAACTGAATTGAACCTGATCCGTTCGCGCAATCTGCTGATCGCGCTGCTGTTTTTCGGCACGATCATCAACTATGTCGACCGGCAGGTCCTCTCGTTGCTCAAGCCGAGCATCGAGGCGGAGTATGGCTGGGGCGATGCTGAATTCGCGCACTTTGCGTCGATGTCGCAGCTTGCGGCAGCTTCGGCACTGATCTTCGTGGGCTATCTGCTCGACCGGTTCGGCGTGCGCCGCGCCTATGGCACCGCCGTTGGTCTGTGGAGTCTCGCCGGTATGGCCCATGCCTTTGCCGCGACGGTTACCCAGTTTGTTTCCGCCCGGGTTGCGCTGGTCGCAGCCGAGGCGATCAACACACCTGCGGCGGTTAAGGCGGCGGCCGTATTTCTGCCGCTGAAGCAACGCTCAATGGCGATGGGGATCGTCAATTCCGCCCCGAACCTGGGCAATATCATCGCGCCCTTGACGGTCATCCCCTTCGCTGCCCTGTTTGGCTGGCACGCTGCCTTTATCGTTACTGGCCTGATCGGCTTTGTCTGGCTGGCTTTCTGGATCGCCGGGACGCGCAAGTTGCAACCGGTGGCTGACACCTTGGTTGAGGCTGCCCGGCCATCGTTTGGCGAGGCGCTAAAGGACAAGGTGACCTGGGCGATTGCTGCGGCCAAGGCCTTGACCGACATGTTCTGGTGGTTCTTCACCTTTTGGCTGCCGGACCTGTTCGTGAAGGTCTTCGGCCTGACGCAGAAGGAATTGATCGGCCCGACCGCGCTGGCCTTTACGCTTGCGGCTGTGGGTGCGCTGTCCGCCGGGATGGTCTTCCCGCGGCTGCTGGCCCGCGGGATGAGCGTGAACCGATCGCGCAAGACCGCGCTGCTGATGTACGCGCTGATCATCGTGCCGATCCCGCTGGCGCTGACTGCGAGCAGCCCGTGGACCGCTGCCGCCATCATCGGCATGGCACTGTTCGCGCACCAGGGCTTCTCCACCAACATCTTCGGCTTTGCGGCTGATGCGGTGCCCAGTTCGCGGGTTGGGACGGTAATGGCGATCGGTGCGATCGCCGGGAACCTTGCCGGCTTTGGCATTCAGGAAACCACCGGCTGGCTGCTGACGCACGGCTATGGCTATGCCCCGCTGTTCTATGGGGCTGCGGTTTCCTATCTGTTGGCGCTGGGCGTGATCCACTTCCTGGTGCCGCGGATCGTGGCGCATGACGAAGGGTGAGGGCGGTTAGCCTCATCTGTCTTAGCTTCTACACACATCCCCGCACTGCCTGAGCTTGTTGAAGGCCCTGCGCGGCGCATTGCCAAGGCGGCTTCGACAAGCTCAGCCTGAGCGGGAAGGGCCTGAGCGCCGTGGGGAGGTCGGCCAGCTCTGGTCTAAGATCAAAAGAAAAGGCCCCCTGCCGCAAGGCAAGGGGCCTTTCTATTTGGCCGTCAGGCCGGGCTAGATCAGAAGCTGAACCGGCCCGTCACGCCCCAGTAGCGGTCCGCATCGCGCGGGATCTGGTAGCGGTAAGAGCCACCGACGCCGCCGTTGACGATCGCTGCCGGGTAGGCCTTGTCGAACAGGTTGCGGACCACGAAGGTCAGCTTCCACTTGTTGTCCGGATCGACCAGGCCGACGTTGGCATTGACCAGGGCATAGGCCGGGATCGTGCCGAACTGACGCTGCACGGCGTCAGCTGCGAACAGCGAAAGCTGGCTGCTCTGGAAGTTCATCGACGCGCCAAACGCAAGGTTTGCGAAGGCACCGGTTTCGATGGTGTGGTCTACCGCCATCGAGCCCTTCCAGGTCGGGGCATAGCCCAGCTTGGTGCCGGCCGGGATTGCCGCGGTCGAACCAAGCGGTGCCTTGAAGTTCACGACGTGGGCATCGTTGATCGACAGGCCACCACTGATGTTGGTGTTGGGGCCAACGCGCCAGGCCAGATCCATTTCAATGCCGCGGGTCGAAACCGAACCGGCATTGGTGAAGCGGGTCACGACCACGCCAGCAACAAGGTCCGGGTTGTTGGCCTGGAAGTTGTTGTACTGGGCATAGTAGGCGGCAATGTTGAAGGTCAGCGCACCGCCGAGCAGCGTGTTCTTCAGGCCGATCTCATACGAGTTCGAGGTTTCAGGCTCGATCACGTTGGTGCCGGTACCGGTCAGGTTGAAGAAGACGTTGTAGGCCGGCCCCTTGTACCCACGCGCATAGGTTGCATAGGCCATGGTGTCGTCGTTGAGATCGAACTGGAAGCCAATCTTGCCTGACAGATTGTCGTTGTTGGTCTTCGCCGTCCACGGAACCCCGTTGCTTGCGGCAGCGGCGTTAGTGGCAGCAGTGGCCGGGGCGGTACCCAGGCCAACCAGGCGCAGGTATTCATTGTAAACGCCCTGATCGAAGTTCGGCTGGATGCCCGGGCCCGTCAGCGGCGACTTGCGGCTATGGAACACCGAAAGCTCGTCATGCGTGTAACGCAGGCCAGCGATAAACCGCGCCGTTTCCGACAGCTTGTAAGTGGCTTGGCCGAACACCGCCACGTTGTTGAAGGTCGAGCCGAAGGTGGCCGAACCCGAAGGCGTGGTCGCTGCGTTTGCGAAGGTGCTACCGCAAGGTACCAACACGGTGGTCGGAGCACCTGCCGCGGCCGTGCACTGGGTCACATTGCGGGTGAAGGTGCGTTCCGATTCAGCGCGCGAGTAGAATGCGCCGAGCACATAGGACAGCGCCTGATCGGCGGGCGAGGTCAGGCGCAGTTCCTGGGTGAAGGTGTTCGAGGTCTGCGGACCCGAGTCATGCAGCTGGGCGAAGCCGACATAGGCGCGATCGAGCCAGTCACCGTCACGGATTTCGGTGTTGTCCCAGCCGCGATAGGCGGTGATGCTGGTCAGGTTGTGATCGCCCAGGCCGATGTCGGCCTGCAACGAAACGCCCCAGCCTTCTTCCAGGGTCGAGGTGACCAGGTTCTGGGCCACGGTGCGCGTGTCTGCACCCAGCGGAGTGGGCAGGGCCAGGAAACCGAGGCTGGTGCTGGGCAGACCGGCGCCGGTCAGCGGACCGGTGGCGATGATATCGGCGCAGCAATCATCGTCGTTCTTGTAATAATCAGCGGCAACATAAACGCGCAGATCGTTGCTCGGCTCATACAGGAACTGGCCGCGCACGCCGTAGTGCTTGTAGCCGTTGACCCACGAGTTGGTGGTGGTGTTGCGGATGTTGCCATCATATTCGCCGTAGAAGCCGGTGAAACGGGCGGCCAGGTCCTGGCCAACCGGGAGGTTGACAGAGCCCTTCAGGCGGTATTCGTTGCGATCGAAATAGCTGGCTTCAAGCGCGCCGCCGAATTCCATCTTCGGCATCTGGGTGGTGATGTTGATCACACCGGCCGAAGCGTTCTTGCCGAACAGGGTGCCCTGCGGGCCGCGCAGCACTTCCATCTGGGCCACATCGACCATGTCCGAGAAGGCTTCGCCCGAACGCGAATAGACGACGCCGTCTACCACGGTCGAGACCGAAGGTTCACCAGCGATCGAGAAGGTGGCGGTACCGACGCCGCGCAGGAAGATCGTCTGGTTCAGCGTGGTGCCCGACTTCAGGAAGTTGAGCGAAGGCACCATCTGCGAGGCGCTTTCGATCGACGGGCGCGAGGCCTCGGCCAAACGTTCGCCGCTGAGCACCGAAACGGCAACCGGCACGTCCTGAACATTTTCAGCGCGCTTCTGCGCGGTGACGACGATTTCGCCGGGGGCGCTATCATCTTCCTTGGCCGCATCCTGGGCATAGGCCGGGGCGGCAAAAGCAACCAGAGCCAGCGCTGCCAGGGGCAGGGCCGACGAGGTACGAAGCATCGACTTCATGGAAGTTCCTCCCTTCAACCGGGGGCCTCCTGCCCCACGGCGTATTCTCCTCTGCCGGACAGGGCGCACCCTTCCGGTTGGTGCTTGAATTGCTGCGAGGCGCCCGATATGTCAAGCGGTGTCATACGGGACACACGTGGTTCGCGCGATGCTTGTGACATTGGCGCAACAGCACGGGTGAGAGGTTGGGAAGATGGACTTGGAAGCCGGGTTTTCGGCGATTGATGGCGGTTTTGACCTGCATTTTGCGGGGCGCTTGGTCTTGCGTCACAGGGCGGAGGCGCCCGTGCTCAACTCCGCGCGCGGCAATCCGTCTGTCCTGATGTATCGCGGCAACTTCAAGATCGACGATGCGCCAGAGGAACAGGTTACACCGTTTGACTGCGCGGTAGAAGAAAACGCCGTCACGCTGTCGCACCTTGGCGCAGCGGTGGCGCGGCTGGAACTAAACGACAGCCGGCTGGCCGTGACCCTGCTTACCCCGGGGCATGACCGCATCCGCCTGCGTTGGCATGGTGAGCCTGGCGAAGCCGTGTGGGGCGGGGGCGAGCAGATGAGCTACCTGGCGCTCAATGGTCGTTCCTTCCCGATGTGGACCAGCGAGCCGGGCGTGGGCCGTGACAAGACCACCGAACTCACCCGCCAGATGGACGAATCCGGCATGGCCGGGGGCGACTACTGGAACACCAATTATCCGCAGCCGACGATCCTGACTTCGCGCTGGCTGGCGCTCCACCTGGATGCTGCCTGCTACAGCGTGATCGACTGCACAGATCCGGCCGCCCATGCCTTTGAAGTGTGGAGCGGCGAGGCTGTCTTTGAACTTTACGCCGCAGATGGTCCGGTGGACCTCGTCGGTCAGCTTTCCAGCCGTTTCGGTCGCCAGCCGCCGTTGCCCGACTGGGCGATAGGCGGAGCGATTGTCGGGCTGAAGGATGGCACCCGCAGCTTTGAGCGGCTGGAAGGCTTCATCAAGGCTGGCGCCGCGGTCTCGGGCCTGTGGTGCGAGGACTGGGCCGGCATCCGCGAAACCAGCTTTGGCCGCCGGCTCTTCTGGGACTGGCGCCGCGACAATCAGCGCTATGCCGACCTGCCGCAGCGGATTGCCGCCCTGCAGGCGCGCGGCATTCGCTTTCTCGCCTATGCCAATCCTTACCTCTGCAATGACGGCATCCTCTACGAAGAGGCGTTGGAGGGCGGCCACTTCTGCCTGAAGCCCGAC
>JBEGJL010000156.1:0-2881 GCA_041184605.1 Pseudomonadota bacterium | reverse complement strand
GGATCGCAGCCGTGAACGGCTTTGCCTTGGGCGGCGGCTGCGAACTGGCGATGATGGCCGATTTCATCATTGCCAGCGAGAACGCCAAATTCGGCCAGCCCGAAATCAAGCTGGGCGTCGGCCCGGGCATGGGCGGCAGCCAGCGACTGACCCGCGCGATCGGCAAGGCCAAGGCGATGGAAATGTGCCTGACCGGCCGGATGATGGGTGCCGAGGAAGCCGAACGCTCCGGGCTTGTCGCCCGTGTCGTGCCGCTGGCATCGCTGGTTGACGAAGCCGTCAAGACCGCTGCCGAGATTGCCGCGATGCCGCCGCTGGCGACCATCGCCAACAAGGAAATGGTCAACGCCGCCTTCGAAACCACGCTCGATCAGGGCCTGGTGATGGAACGGCGGATCTTCCAGGTCCTGACCGGCACTGAGGACAAGGCCGAAGGCATGGCCGCCTTTATCGAGAAACGTCCGGGCGTTTGGAAAGGCAAGTAGGATGAAGATCGCCTTCATCGGCCTGGGCAACATGGGCGGCGGCATGGCTGCGAACCTGGTGAAGGCTGGGCACACGGTCCACGCTTTTGACCTCAGCGCCGAAGCGACCGAGCGCGCCACCGGCAATGGCTGCACGGTCTTCCCGACCGTGCGCGAGGCGGTCCAGGGTGTCGATGCCGTGGTTTCAATGTTGCCCAACGGCAAGATCGTGGAGAGCGTCTATACCGCCGACGTGATCGGTCAGGCTCCGGCCGGGGCGCTGTTGCTCGATTGCTCAACCATCGATGTCGATACCGCGCGCAAGGTTGCATCTGCCGCTGAAGCCGGCGGTTATGCGATGGTCGATGCCCCGGTCTCGGGCGGGATCGCTGCGGCCAATGGCGGCACGCTGACTTTCATGGTTGGCGGCACAAGCGATGCCTTTGCCCGCGCCGAACCGATCCTGGCCGCGATGGGCAAGGCCGTGATTCATGCCGGTGCCAGTGGCGCGGGTCAGGCCGCCAAGATCTGCAACAACATGATCCTGGGCGCGACCATGATCGCCACCTGCGAAGCCTTTGCTCTGGCTGAGAAGCTGGGGCTGGACCTCCAGACCTTCTACGATATCTCGTCAAAAGCGTCGGGCCAGTCGTGGTCGATGACCTCATACTGCCCGGTCCCGGGTGTCGGCCCGCAAAGCCCGGCTGACAACGGCTACCAGGGCGGCTTCGCGGCAGCACTGATGCTCAAGGATCTTAAGCTCGCGCTCGAAGCTGCGCAAAGCGTCGGCGCCAAGGTGCCGATGGGCACCCGCGCCGAGGAACTTTACGAAGCCTTCGCCGATGCCGGCAATGGCGGCGTGGACTTTTCGGGGATCATCGGGACACTTGGCTGAGGGCAAGGATCCTAACCGGTCGATTAGCGGCTTGCGGAACGCCGCAACCTGATCAGCAACTCCAGCAACAACTTGATGGTATAGATGACCAGCCAGGCGCCCAGCATGTCACCCAGGAAAATCGGAGTGAAGAGGAATCTTTCGATCGAGAATGGTGCAATGAGCCACAGCGTCAATCCCAGCGCGAGAGCATTGCCAAGCGAACAAGCCACGGACAAGGTGAACAGCTGACCCGGCGTGAGGGTTTCAAGGTTTGGCGCAAGCCGCATTAGTCGCGCTGCAAAATGCGTTAAGGCTGGCCCGCTGATCGAGGTGGCCAATGCTACAACCAGTTCAGTTGCAATGCCCGGCCCCAAATCATAAGCGCCGGCTAAAGTCAGGATGACACCCGCCAATAGCAAAGCGGGGGTGATCCAGAGGCCGATCATCAGATAGCCGAGCAGCCGTATGAAAGCCGGCAGGAACAGAAAGCTTACGGCATGTGCAAAGAACTGGTTGTCGCTAAGCAAACCAGACAGGTAATAAAGCGAGACATAGGCAGTTGCGAACGCCAGCACACCTTGCCATCGGGCCGGTGATTGCAGGCTCCCAGTCATGCGAACAATCCGAAGAGGCGCTCAGCCTTTGGTGTAAAATTGACCCGCCGTAGCCGTTTGTCTTGCTCTGCGACGGTCACCTCCACCAGGCCGTGCTCTTTAAGAGCGAGCAACTGCCGGTACGATGTCGATGCCGATTGCGAGGCTATCAGATCGTAAACATCATTGACCGATAGCGAACCCTGCCTTGCCCAAAGTTCGCGCAGCTCGAACAGCAGCCGCTCTTCATCCCCGGAGAGTTTGGAAAGCGGTGGCAGACGCCGCAGAGTATTGAGCAAGTTAATGATGCGGAGGGAGGGCATGTTGCGGCTTTAGCTAACATAAAAAAGACCCAGCGCAAGGCACTGGGTCTAGTAGGGCGTGTGTTTTAACACCGCCTGGTCGCAGGACGGGAGTAACCTACCCGTTTGTCCGATCAACATCGTTTCATAATTGGAATGATTTTGTTTGTTGGCAAAACGGCATTAAAAAACGTATTTACACTTATGAAATTGGTGGTTTAGGGCAAGTCTCAAGCCAGCTCATCCCATACCAGCTTTCCGCCAAGCAGAACCATCAGCGCGTAGATCAGGGTATAAAATCTGGCCGGGTCCATCCGGCGGATCAGGCGGACTGCGCCAAGCGTGCTGATCACGGCAAGCGGCATCAGCAATGCGGCAGCGGTCAGGGTCCGTCCATTAAGCGAGCCCAGCGCAACGTAACTCGGCACCTTCATCCAGTTCACGGCGGCAAAAACCACCGAGCTTGTGCCAACATAGGTTTCATGCGGAAGGCGGCGCGGGGTGACCCAGATCTGGAATGGCGGTCCTCCGGCATGGGCGACCTGGCTGGTGAAGCCCAGTCCCACTCCAAACAAGGTGCCGACCCAACCCGGTGAATCCGATGGCGCCACAATCCGTCCGCCGCGTTCAAGCCAGAGCCGATAC
>JBEGJL010000155.1:0-5995 GCA_041184605.1 Pseudomonadota bacterium | reverse complement strand
GTCCGCTTCAATGCCGTGGCCTTGCACGAAGAAGCGACCCGCATTGCTGAAGCCGGTGGACGAGCCTTGGCCGCAGAGGAAGCGCATTTCGAGGATCTCGTTGCCATGGCGGTTGCCGCGCGGCAGTCGATCGCCACCACCGCTGCGGCGCTGGCCCGGATCGATGTCGCTGCTGCCCTTGCGGAACGGGCCGCCGAAGGCGCTTGGACGCGACCAGACGTAGTCACCGAGGCTTGCCTAGACATCAGCGGCGGACGCCATCCGGTGGTAGAAGCGGCACTTGCAGCCAAGGGCGATCGGTTTGTTGCCAACGATTGCCGCTTGCTGCCGCAAGATCGGCTATGGCTCGTCGGCGGCCCCAACATGGGCGGTAAGTCCACCTTCCTGCGCCAGAATGCACTGCTCGTGCTGCTGGCCCAGGCGGGCAGCTTCGTCCCTGCCCAGTCAGCGCGGATCGGCTTGGTTGATCGCCTGTTCAGCCGGGTCGGCGCTTCTGATAATCTGGCGCGGGGCCGCTCAACCTTCATGGTTGAAATGGTCGAGACGGCGGCGATCCTCGCCCAGGCGACCGAGCGCAGTTTCGTGATTCTGGACGAGGTAGGACGCGGTACATCCACCTATGATGGCCTTGCGCTGGCCTGGGCGGTGGTGGAGGCGGTCCACGGGGTGAACAGGTGCCGCTGTCTGTTCGCAACCCATTACCACGAACTCGCGCGGCTGGCCGAAAGCTGTGAAGCGCTGTCGCTCCATCACGTCCGTGCCCGCGAATGGAAGGGCGATCTGGTCCTGCTGCACGAGGTGGCGGAAGGGCCAGCCGATCGCTCCTACGGCTTGGCCGTGGCCAAGCTGGCCGGTGTGCCTGCACCAGTGGTGTCGCGGGCCAAGGCAGTGCTTGATCGCCTTGAGAAGGGGCGGGCTGAGACCGGTGGGCTGGCGGCGGGGCTTGGTGATCTGCCCTTGTTCGCCGCTGCCGCCGAAGCGCGGGCCGATCTCGTTGATGCCCTGCGCGAGCGCCTGAAGGGACTCGATGTCGATGCGCTCAGCCCGCGTGAGGCACTCGACCTGCTTTACGATCTCAAGCACCAAGCGGGCGCTGAAGACTGACAGAAGGCTTTCTTAACTCCCCAATGCTAGCTTTTCGGCCATGTTTGGCACCCGGATCACGACCGTATTCCAAAGCCGCTGGAAAGCGGTGACCTGGTCGCTGGGCATCCTCGCAACCGCCTATTGCTCTGTCCCTGCTCCGGATGAAGCTGATACCGATGCCGCCAAACCAGTGCCCACCCATCACTCACCGTGGGCCAAGGAAGGCAGTCAAGCTAGCGCGCCAGCACCTGAAGTTCGTTGGCAAGGCGGGCCAGAATAGCTTCTTGCCGCCAGCGCGCAGCCGCCCTCGCATTTCCGGCTTGCCCCAATTCAGCGCGACGGGCTGGGTCATCTGCCAGGGTGACAATGGCGTCTGCCAGTGACTGCACATCACCCGGCGCGACGCAAATCCCGCAGCCATCGACTTCATCATAAAGCCCCGTGCGCGGTAAAGCAGTAGCTACCACCGGTTTGCCCGACGCCAGCATATTGGTGAGCTTCGACGGCAGAACCAGATCTGCTGCTCCAGCGATCTGTGGCAGCAAGTGAAGATCTGCCATTGCGAGCATGGCCCCCATTTCCTCAGCCGGTTGCAGATCGCGCAATCGGACATTGCCCAGTCCTTCGGCTTGTGCTGCAAGGGCGGCGCGATTTGGCCCTTCTCCGCAAATCACAAAAACGATGTCGGGCCGGTGCTGCAAACTGCGCGCCGCATCGATCAGGATTTCGATCCCCTGCTTGCGGGCTATATTGCCCGAATAGAGGGCAACCACTTTCCCGGTCAGGCCGAATTCCTCGCGCAATCGTTCCGCACCGGCGGGGTTAAAAACAAAGCGAGCATCGGCCCAGTTCCGCAGTTCGAAACGCCGTGCTGCAGAAACTCCCTTTTCGCCCAGCTTGGCCAACATTTGTGGACTAATTGTCGAGACGCGGTCGCCTTGGCGAAGCAACCAGCCTTCCAGCCACAGGGCCAAACGCGCATGCGGGCTGTGGGGACGCATCAGGCCAGTGGCGAATGCCGTCTCCACCTCAAAGTCCTGAACGTGAATCCATAGCCTGGCCCCGCAGAGCCACGCTGCGAGGATCGCAGTAATGACGCTGAGCAATGCCGGGGCCACGCAGAAGACCACCTTGGGCCGTTCGCGCAGGGCAATGCGGATGGCCGGTACCATGGCCGTGATGGCAAAGCTGATGAGGTGAGCGAAGCGGCGGATCCCGACGGGATCCTGCGGCACATAGTGCGGGCAGCGCACGAGCCTGACTCCGTCTCGTTCAGCCTCAAGCCAACCGCCAGCATAGGCCGGATCGGTCCGCCATTGCGGATAGTAAGGTTTGCCGACGATGGCGGTTACTTCATGTCCGGCCCGGACCAGCGCCTCGCAAATCCCGGCCGTGTAAGGTCCGATGCCAACTGGCTCAGGCGCGTAGTTCAACCCGATGACGAGCAGGGAAGGCGGACCCATCGCCATTCCTGATGGTCGAGACTAGTTGCGCTTGGGCACGGCGAATGTCCCGCTGACCCGGCCACCTGTCTGAGCGGAGCCGCGACCGTCCACACTTGATATCCCGCTGTTGAGATCGATCACCAGGCGCCCCCCGTTTAGCGTGTCGCTGCCCCGCCGCAGCGCCACGTTGCCTGCCAGGGTGATGACCCGGCGGTTGAAATCATAGATCGCCGCATCGCCCCGTGCGCTTTCAGTGCCGCGATTGACCGAGACGCCCCCGGTCGCGTCGATCCGCTGGATCTGCAGGCTACCCTGATCGGTAAAGGCAACCGTCGTTCGATCCGCCGAAAGCTGGAGATCGCCCTGGCTGATCTTGACGTTGCCAGCCAACACGACGCGGTCCTGGCGGTCCTGCAGTTCAATCCGGTCAGCCGCATAACTGACCGGTGCATTGCTATCGTGCCCGCCCAGCGTCTGGGCATCGGACCGGCCGATTGCCAGCAGGCCAATCGCACCGATCGCGAAGCCGCCCAAGAGCGATCGCAGGGCAAGGCGAGAGAGCGAAGCTTGGGCCATCAGGGCATCCTCAGTTCGCCCGGGGTCATCACCAGCCGGGCATTGCCTTCGAGCGCGATTGTCCGCGCGTTAAGATCAGCTACTAATCGGCGCGCCGCAAAAGTGCCAGCCGGGATTGCGCCATTTACGCCTTCATCCCCAATAACTTGCTGACCTTTCAGATCGATAGCCACGTGGCCAGTGGTCATGCGATAGCCATCGGCTGCAGCGAAAGTGACCGGTCCGGCGACATCGATAGCCTCGCGATCGTAGTCATAATTGCCGCCCTGTGCGGAAAGCTCGGCCGGTCCGTCGCTCATCAGGATCCGCGCGACCAGGCCATTCATCCGTACCACCGGGTCAGCGGCCGAGACCTGCACCGCACTGGCAGCAGTGACAGTGAAGGGCCGGCCCTGATTATCCTCACCCCGGTACATCGCATTGGCGACAACCAGCCGGTCCTCGGTGGTGGCTACCTTATTACGATCCAGCAGGAAGCTGATTTCGCCGCGCGGGAACAGCGGGCCAAGGATCATTGCCGCGGCAACCACGCCCACGGCCCCAGGCAGCCAGCGGGCCAGAACCCGGACCAGCCGGTCATGCGATCCGCCCGGCGCGGCCCAGTGGCGGCGCTGGTCACGGATGCGGTCGGCGGCTTCAGTCATGACGCTGTGCTACCCTTCGGCTCATGACTCGTGGCTGAAGATGTCCTTGTCCGGCCAGCCGGCCAGATCGAGTCGGGCCCGGTGGGGCAGGAAATCAAAGCAGGCCTGGGCCAGCGCGGTACGCCCTTCGCGCTCCAGCCGCTCAACCAGAATGGCGTGCATGGCGTGGAGATAGCGCACGTCCGATGCGGCATATTCCAGCTGAGCCTCGCTCAATACCGGCCCGCCCCAGTCGCTCGATTGCTGCTGCTTGGACAGTTCCTTGCCCAGCAGTTCGCGGACCAGATCCTTCAGCCCGTGGCGGTCGGTATAGGTCCGCACCAGCTTGCTGGCGATCTTGGTGCAGAACACCGGCGTGGCGGTCACGCCCAGATAGTGTTCGATCGCGGCCAGATCGAACCGGGCGAAGTGGAACAACTTCACCCGCCCCGGATCGGCCAGCACCGCCTTGAGGTTCGGCGCGGCATAGTCCGAACCCGGCTTGAACCGTACCAGATGCTCGTCACCCTGCCCGTCAGACAGCTGGACAACGCAGAGCCGGTCCCGCGGGGTGATCAGCCCCATGGTTTCGGTATCGACCGCGATCGGGCCGGGCGCAAAGACATCGCCGGGGAGGTCTTCTTCGTGGAGATGGACAGCCATAAGGCTTGGTGCTTAGGCCGATTGGCGAAGGGATGAAAGCCCTGCTGTGGGAGCATGACGGCGATGGCAAATGGCGATGCGGTTCCGGAAAGCTGGCGTTCCGTGCTGGACCCGGTGCTGGCCAGTCCCAAATCGCGGCAGCTTGGAGGCTTTCTCAAGGCCCAGGAAGCCGCGGGCAAGGCGATCTACCCGCCGCGCGGCACCCGCCTCGCCGCGCTTCACCTGACCCCGCTTGATGCGGTCAAGGTGGTGATCCTGGGGCAGGATCCCTATCACGGTCCCGGCCAGGCCCATGGCCTGTCGTTCTCGGTGCAGGATGGGGTGAAGGTGCCGCCCAGCCTGGTCAATATCTACAAGGAACTGGCGCGCGACCTTGGCTTGGCCGTGCCGCGCCATGGCAACCTGACCAAGTGGGCGCAGCAAGGCGTATTGCTGCTCAACGCCGCGCTGACCGTGGAGGACGGCCAACCCGCCTCGCACCAGGGGCGGGGTTGGGAAGAGATCACCGATGCCGTGGTCGCCGCCGTGGCGGCCAAGGCTGAACCGTGCGTCTTCCTGCTGTGGGGCAGCCACGCCCAGAAGAAGGCCCAGTCGGTTCCCGGCCTGAAGAACAGCCACCACCTGATCCTGACCGCTCCCCATCCCAGCCCGCTTTCGGCGCACCGCGGTTTTCTGGGATGCGGGCATTTCAGCGCGGCCAATGCCTTCCTTGAAGCCAAGGGGCGCGGCGGGGTGGACTGGGATCTTTAGCGTTACGCTCAGGTTGACAAAGTTGACACTGCGTCCGCTTATCCCAACAGGCTGAAACCCGCGCAATTCCTGGGTTTGAAGGCCAATTGGGGTCAATTCGCCTGCGGAAACAAAAAAATTCCGTCGCCTGCTAACCATGAGAAAGAACCCGCGCGGAATAGCAGGCCCGGGCGATGTAGGAAAACCGTGCTAGCCGACCCGGCGCAGGATCCCGTCGGCAAGCATGGTCCCAAGCTTCGGGCCCTGTTCGGGATAGAGGTAGGGTTCGATCAGTTCGGCCTCGATCACCGCCAGCCGGCCGTCCTCCAGCCTGACCATGTCGATCCGGGCATAGAGCGGTGGCTGGTCGAAGGGCAGCAGGGCGAACACCGCCTCGGCAGCGGCGCGGTCGGCCGGGGCGGGGTCCAGCGGCGTCTCGAAGCCGCCATAAAGCGTCTGTATCCGGTAATCGCCGCCGGTTGCCTGCTTGAGCAGGGCATGGCTGAGCGCGCCATCGATGAAGATGAAGCTCTGCTCGCCCTCGGTCTGGATCGCCGGCAGGAACGGCTGGATCATCGCCGCCTGATCCAGCGACCAGTCGGCCGGCGGCGGATTGTCGCGTGTAAAGCTGTCCTGCCCGATCGCGCCCGCGCCGACCCGGCGCTTCACCACTACCCGATCGGTCTGGAAGTGTTCGAAAGCGGCCAGCACATCCGCCGGCCCGGCGCGTTCGGGCCAGAGCGTGGGGATCGTCACTGCCCCGCGCTCACCCAGTTCCTTGAGGTAGAGCTTGTCCGAATTCCAGCGCACCACCGCCAGCGGATTGCAGACCGTGACCCCCGCTTGCTCCAGTTCGCCCAGACGGGTCAGGAA
>JBEGJL010000154.1:0-8391 GCA_041184605.1 Pseudomonadota bacterium | reverse complement strand
GACCAGGAACACCCCGGATATGCAGGCGCCAAGCTGCGAGATATTGCGCAGCTTGACCATGGCCCTCTTCATTCCCTTACGGAACTGTATCTGCGCATCGTAAGTGCGCCGGTCCACCCGGCGTCCGCCGAGCGACTGAAGCTGGGGCTGGCTGTTCGGGCTCATATCCATGGGAATGCTCAAAAGTGGCTACGAAGCCTATCTCGCGCAATCGAGTAAATTGACGGTTAATGATCTAAATCAGGCGTTTGCGTACAAAAAAGGGGCGCGACCATCGGCCGCGCCCCCTTCTCTTGATCTGCCTGAAACGATCAGAACTTCACTTCGACCGCTACGGTGAAGGAACGGCCACGCGGATCGGCTACGCGCGGTTCCCAAGAGCTGCCGGCACCGGTGTTGCCGTCATAGGTGATGGCGAACGGCGGATCGGCATCGAACAGGTTCTTGACCCCAAGGGTGACCTTGTAGTTCGGACCGAAGCCAAGATAGCTGATCGCGAGGTGGTAGATCGAATAGGGATCAACCTTCTCGTTGAAGCCGCTACGAACCACTGCGCCCGAGGCGATGCCGGGCAGTTTCTGGTTGGCGTAGGTGCCGCGGAAGACCTGCGTCAGCGTGGCCGACCAATCGTCGTTCGACCAGTTGATCCAGGCGTTGTGCTTCCACTTCAGACCCAGATCGCCAGCATAGCTGAACACGCCCAGCTGGTTGGTAAAGGCCAGCGACGGCGCGACCTTTTCCAGCTTGCGCAGCAGCAGGGTGCCATCAAAGCCCAGGTTCACCGACGAACTGGCCCCCAGATCGAACCCGCCGCGCAGGGCGAACTCGATCCCACGGGTCTGGCGGGCACCGGCGTTGATCCAGCGCTGGTCGATCTGGGTAACATTGCCAGAAGCATCACGGATGAACTTGTCCGGGAAGGTCGAAGCATTGTCGATCAGCTGGCGCAGGGTCAGGGTCTGGATGGTATCATCAACGTCGATCACCCAGAAGTCTGCCGAGGCACTCCACTTCGGCGCAGGGCGCAGCACGGCGCCCAGGCTCCACTGCTGGGCCGTTTCCGGACGCAGCAGCAGGTTGCCACCCGTGGCAATATCCGGACGGATCTGGGCGCAGGCCTGGCCCGAACCAAACGCGCTGGTCGGCACGCCGCCCGGGCACTTGGTCGGATCGGCCAGGTCGCTGCCCGAATAGGGCGAGACGGTCACGCCGTTGAAGATCTGGTTGAAGCTCGGCACGCGGAAGCTGGTGTTGTAGCTGCCGCGCAGCATCAGCCAGTCTACCGGCTGGTACTTGGCCGAAATCTTCGGATTGGTCGTGGTGCCAAAGCCGGTGTAATCATCGATGCGCAGCGCACCCGTCAGTTCGAAACCATCGAATACCGGCAGCAGAACTTCGGCATAGGCCGCTTTGATAGTGCGGTTCTTCGGGGTCAGCGCGTTGACGTTGTCGAACGCGGCGTTGAAGATGTTCGGCGAGCTGGCAGCAGCAGCCGCGGACCCGTTGAATTCATAAGTTTCGCGGCGGTAATCGACGCCAACTGCCAACTGGGCATCGCCGCCCGGCAGGCCAAACAGCGGGCCCGAGGCCGAAGCATCGACCTGGACCACCTTGTAGCGGCCACCGTAAAGCGCCGCACCTTCGGCCGAGATCGCCTTCAGACCGGCCAGCGCTGCGTCAGACTGGGTCAGGCTGAACGGGTTCAGGATACCCGAATTGATCAGGCCGACCAGGCCCGGCGCCGAAGCGCCCGGTGCAGTCGGAGCGCGCGGGTCAATCCCACCGCTGACCGCGCCAGCCACGCCCGAACCGGCTGCATCAGCTGCCGACGCGAAGACGCCGCGGTAGTGATAGCCAGTGCCAAGCACCGAAGAGCTCTCGCTTCGGGCCAGCGAGGCCCCAGCGCGATAGTCCCAGCCCTCAAGCGGCAGCGGGCCTTCGACCCCGCCCGCGACACGGAAGGTCTGGGTATTGGTCACATATTCACGGCGTTCGCAGGGAATGCAGCGCCAGCGGAAGCCAATCGGCTTGCCATAGCGGGCATCTAGCGCAGCTACCTGCGCCGCGTTGCCCGCGAAGGCTCCCCGGATTGCATTGAAGACCGTGTTATAGGTCGCTGCGGTCAGGCTGTTCAGCGGATAGGCAATCGGCAAGGTCGAGGTGTTGGTCGACAGCTGGTTGTTGGAGAAGCTCTTGGCCGAATCCGCGTCGGAGCCGGTGACTTCGACATAGGCTTCGCTGGCGCCCAGCTTGACCGTGCCCTTGGCATAATAGGTCAGGGTATTGATCGGCTGCTGCAAAGCGGCAGCACGGCCCGTGTCCCAGGCGCAGGCATAGATGTTGTTCGGCGAGCTCCACAGCAGCTCATCATAGGCCATGCCGCCATCCATGCTGCCGCAGCCAGCGCCGCCTGGCAGATCCAGGATGTTGATCCCGCCAGCGGCAGCGTTGCCGCCGTTCGGGGCTGTCAGCGTCAGCCCGCTGGTGAGCGTGCCGGTGGGGAAGAACAGGGCGTTGTTGCCAATGTTGAACACGGTCGCGATCGGCGTACCGCGGGTGTCGATCGACAGGCCGCGCTCAGGCTGGTTGCCGTTGACGAAATCGCGCTCTGAACCTTGCAGGATCTTGTTCCAGCTATAGGCAACCGCGCCCATAATGTTGAAACCCTGCTCGTCCAGGTCGCCATAACCGGCTACGCCAGACAGGCGATAGATGTTGCCACCACCCTGCTCGGTGATGTCAGAAAAGCCCTGAACGCCAAGGCCGGTGTAGTTCTTCTTGGTGATATAGTTGATCACCCCGCCAACGGCATCGGTACCGTAGATCGCCGAAGCGCCGTCCTTCAGCACCTCAACCCGGTCAATCGCCGCGAAGGGGATCTGGTTGACGTCAACCGACTGACCCGAAAGGCCGTGGGCAGCGACGCGGCGACCGTTAAGCAGGATCAGCGTGGCCGCGCTGCCCTGGCCGCGCAGGTTGGCAGAAGAAAGGCCATTGGTGCCGCGCTGGGCACCCGTGGTCACGTCAGAGTTCGAGGCGAGGTTATCCGCACCCGAACCACTCGACGTCAGGAACATGTTGAGCTGCTCGGCGCTGGAGATCCCGGCGCGCTCGATATCGGCGTTGGTGATGATCTGCAGCGGCAATGCGCTCTTGGTCGGGTCCTGCTTGATGCGCGAACCAGTAACAACGATTGCCCCGCCTTCGCTTGATGCCGCCTGGGCGTTGCGATTGGTGATGTCCGGCGTTTCCTGGGCAAAGGCCGGAGCGGCCAAGGCACCCAGCGCAACAGTGCTGGACAGCACAAGACGAGTCAGATTTCTTACAAACATGAAAACCCCCTGATCGACCGCCGCAACGCGGCAGAACTTGTTCTGCTTAGCGCGGGAATTTCAGCTTGAAAGTGGACACTTTAGCAAAGCAGCAGAAGTTTAGTTCATGTTGCTGGACTGCAACATGAAGATCCGTTCAATTTTGCGCAGCAATTGCCAGTAAAGTATTGTCCATCGCCACAAGTGCGTTGGTCCCGTCCGGAACATCGTTCGCAATGATCGAAAAGGTCAGCTCGCGCCCACTGGCGGCAATCATCCACCCCGACAGGGCGTTGGTTGCATTCAAGGTGCCGGTCTTGGCGAAAATCCTGCCGGCGAGCGGCGTTCCCGCGAAACGGCGGCGAAGGGTGCCGTCCACCCCGCCCACGGGCAGCGAAGCCCGATAGGCTGCTGCCCAGGGCTGTGTCGCGGTCCAACGCAGCAAGGCCACTGTCGCTCGCGGCGAAATGCGATTGTAGGTAGACATGCCGGAACCATCGGCGAAGTCATAACCTGAGCGCGGTAAGCCAGCCCGGGCCAGCACGGCGCGCAATGCCGCCAATCCCTGATCCAGGCTGTCAACCGGCGCGGTCTTGCCGGGATCGGGCAAGGGCGCGGCAAATGCCAGGCGCCGGGCCAGCAATTCGGCATGAAGGTTCTGGCTGACCTTGTTGACCAGGCTGACCTCTTCAACCAGCGGGGTCGCCGGCGCTTCAACCGCGAAAGCCGGTTTGTATGCCTGCTCCTTTGCGGAAGCGCCCACGGGCCGGTGGATCGTCTTGGTTGCCCCCTGCACCTTCACACCGCGCTCAGCCAGCCCTTGCGCAACGCGCCAGGCGGCATAGTCGGCCGGGTCATCCAGACCCATCGTTTCGCGCCAGGGTTGCGCCCCGGCCTTGATCGTACCGTACAGCCGCAGCGCGCGGCCACCAACCGGGCGATCGATCCCCAGGCGGGTTTCGCCATCGGCAACGGTAACGGCCTGGTTGATCAGTGTGTAATAGGGTGAAACCGCCACGGCTGGCTGCTGCCCTGCCAGTCCGGGTGTAACGACGATCGGCAGCTCGTTGTGGTCAATCACCAGCGCCGACGTCGCCGTGCCGGAATCGGTACCGATGTTGTTCCAGCTCATCCCCGGGCTCCAGCGCTGGTCGGTCATGGCGCTGTCATCGGCGATCACGTCGCCCACCACCCGCGCCTTGGCGGCGATCTGGTCAAGCAGCGGAGCAAGGCAACCGCTGACACATTCCGGCGCGGTCGAGAGGTTCAGCGTGCCATTGCCGGTCAGCACAACATTCGCCGCCTTGCGTTTCACCGGCACGAGACCGATCGACACCCCTTTCGCCGGTTGATTTTGAAGCAAGTCCATCGCTGCCGCGGTGGTGAACAGCTTGGTATTGCTCGCCGGAATAAACCGGTCGTCCGGTCGGATCGCGATAATTTCACGCCCCTGATCATCGACCACCAACAGGCCAAAACGCGTGCCCGCCGGGGCGGTCCCAAGGATCGCGGCCGGACTGGTGACGGCGGAGTTCTGTGCGAGCACTGGCGAGGATAGGGCCAGCGCAGTGGCAAGGGCAATTGAACGCATGGCATTATCGTGCCGTCGTGCGATTTATTGCGCAAGCCCACCCGTTCGCCAGTCCCCGCTCGGCTGTTCGTCGAATTCGCAGTTGAACACCAGCGCTTGCCGCGCCAACCTTTGCGGATCGCGACTTAACAGGGATGTTTCTCAACCATGCGCAAGATCCTGCTTGGTCTTTCGGCCATTACCCTCATGCCCGTCCCGGCCCTCGCCGAAAGCGCCGCGCCAGTCGCGGCGAAGCCCGCGGCGATCGAGGCTGACGGCGTGCCCCCCGTGCCGATGGCGCTGGTCGAGGCGACGCGGCCCTACATGGAGTTCCGGACCGCCAGTTTCCTCGATTGGGATCCCGTCACCAAGGCGATGCTGGTTTCGACCCGGTTCGGCAATGTGGCGCAGTTGCACACCGTGGCAGCGCCCGGAATGGCCCGCCGCCAGATCAGCTTTGACGCCGAACCGCTGGGTGGACTCTATATGCCCAACGACGGCACCCTGGTGGTGCGCAAGGACGTGGGCGGTAACGAGTTCTGGCAGCTCTACACGCTGAAAGACGGGCGACTGACCCTGCTTACCGATGGGAAGAGCCGGAACGAGATCAACGCCGTTTCCGTCGACGGGAAGCTGCTCGGCTATTCATCGACGCGGCGCAATGGCGCAGATTCCGACCTCTACGTGATCGACCCGCGCGATCCGGCGAGCAACAAGCTGGTGCTGCAGGTCAAGGGCGGCGGCTGGGGTATCGCCGATTTCGCGCCGGGCAATGCCACGGCCGTGGTTGGCAATTACCAGTCGGTGCAGAAGAGCGACCTCTACCTGCTTGATCTCGCCACCAGCAAACTGACCCCGATCGGCGATCACAAGAAGACCATTGCCTATGGCGGTGCGAAATACGCCCCCGATGGCGCGCTGTGGGTGACTAGCGATGAAGGATCGGACTTCCAGCGGCTCGGCACGTTGGATCCCAAGACCGGCAAGTTCACCCCCCGCGCGCCCGAGACAAAATGGGATGTCGAAAGCTTCGACATCGCCCCCGATGGCAGCTTCATTGCCTATGTGGTCAACGAAGCCGGCATTTCGAAACTGCGGCTGCTCGATCCGAAAACCGGCCAATCGCGTGAAGTCCCGGGCCTGCCAGTCGGTGGCATCGGCGGCGTCGATATTGCGCCGTGGGGAGAGATTGGCCTGACAGTCTCGTCCGCCAAGGTGCCGACCGATGCCTTCTCGGTCGATCCCAAGACCTTGTCGGTCAAGCGCTGGACCGAAAGCGAGACCGGCGGGCTAGACCCTGCCCGGAACGTCGAGCCGGAACTGGTTGAGGTGAAAAGCTTTGACGGTGAAGCCGTCTCGGGCTTTCTCTATCGGCCCGACCCGGCAAAGTTCCCCGGCAAGCGGCCGTTGATCGTCAACATCCATGGCGGCCCCGAAGGCCAGTCTACACCAGGCTTCCGCGGCCGGACCAACTACCTGCTCAATGAACAGGGCATCGCCGTGTTCTATCCCAACGTCCGCGGCTCGACCGGCTATGGCAAGCGCTTCGTCAGCCTGGATAACGGGCCCTTCCTGCGGGAAAATTCGGTCAAGGACATCGGCGCCTTCCTCGATCGGCTGCAGGCCGATCCGGCAATTGATGCCAGCCGCATGGCCGTTCAGGGCGGCTCCTATGGCGGCTATATGTGCTATGCCAGTGCGATCCGTTATAGTGACCGTTTCAAGGCCGCGGACTGCATTGTTGCGATCAGCAACTTCGTCACCTTCCTCGAAAACACCCAGTCCTATCGCCGCGACCTGCGCCGGGTGGAATATGGGGATGAGCGCGATCCGAAGCAGCGCGCCAAGCTGCTGGAGATCTCGCCACTGTCCAGCGTCGACAGGCTTTCGATCCCGCTGATGGTGGTGACCGGTGGCAACGATCCCCGCGTCCCCAAGAGCGAAGCCGACCAGATGGTCGCTGCCGTCCGCGCCAAGGGCCGCACCGCCTGGCACCTGGTTGGCATGAACGAAGGGCACGGGTTCGGAAAGAAGGAGAACCAGGACTATCAGTTCTGGACCGAACTGCAGTTCTGGCAGCAGCATCTGCTGAAATAGGCCCGGTTCGGGCCGGAGCTGGGCAAGCTCCGGCCCGGGGGCTCAACCAAACAGCTTGCTGGCGGTCTGCGCGACGCGGCGGCCAAGGTGGCGGGCGCCCTCCAGCTCGGTCTCGCTTGGCTGGCGGCTGCCGTCGCCACCAGCGACCGTGGTGGCACCATAGGGTGCGCCGCCGACCACCTCATCGTGCCGCATCTGCCCGGCGTGGCCATAATCAAGACCCACCACCGTCATGCCGAAATGCAGGAGGTTGGTGATGATCGAGAACAGCGTGGTTTCCTGCCCGCCGTGTTGGGTGGCGGAGGAGGTGAAGGCCGCGCCAACCTTGCCGATCAAGGCCCCGCGCGCCCACAGCCCCCCGGCCTGATCCAGGAAGGCCGCCATCTGGCTGCTGATCCGGCCAAAGCGGGTGCCCGTACCGACGATGATGGCATCATAGTTTTCAAGCTCGGCCACGCTTGCCACGGGGGCTGATTGATCCAGCTTGAAATGCGCGCCCGCAGCGATTTCTTCGGGAACCGTTTCGGGAACGCGCTTCACGTCCACCTCCGCACCGGCAGCGCGAGCGCCTTCGGCAATGGCATTGGCCATCGTTTCGATGTGACCATAGCTCGAATAATAGAGGACGAGGACCTTGCTCATGGGATGCTCCTGTTTGGGCCGAATGGAATAACCCGCAGATGAGCCTTTTGCCCTTTTCGGAAAAGTCTGATAATATCGCACAGTCTTTTCTATAGAGTTGGCAAGTTGCGTCCTGGCACTCCATCGATCGATCAGATCCGCACCGTCCTTGCCGTGGTTGAGGAAGGCAGTTTTGCTGCGGCCGGCAGGCGGCTGCGCCGCGCCACTTCGGTGGTGAGCTATGCCATCGCCAATATCGAGGCTCAGTTGGGCGTTACCCTGTTCGTGCGCGAGGGAACCCGCAAGCCGCGGCTGACGGCACAAGGGGCGGCAGTGGTCGAGGAATTGCGCAGGATCGAGGCGGCGCTGGCCGGTTTGGGCGCTCGGGTCGAGGCTTTGAACGCCGGACTTGAAGCCCGCGTCGCGCTGGTGGTCGATGTGATGTACCCGTCGGCTGACCTCGCGGCCGCCTTGCGCGATTTTGCTGTCCAATTTCCTGCCGTCGCCCTGACCCTGCGGGTCGAAGCTCTGGGCGCGGTGGCTGATCTGGTCCTGCGGAACGAAGCGGCACTTGGCATTGCTGGTCCGCTTGCAGCCGAACAGCCGGGTGTGGATCGGGCTTGGGGTGGGGAAGTAGAGCTGATCCCGGTCGCCGCCCCGGACCACCCGCTTGTCGCAAGCGGTGCAGTTGGCGATCAGGTGCAGCTTGTCCTATCGGACCGGTCGTCGCTTTCGGCAGGACAAGAGTTTTCGGTGATCAGCCCGCGCACTTGGCGGCTTGGTGATCTGGGA
>JBEGJL010000153.1:0-8259 GCA_041184605.1 Pseudomonadota bacterium | reverse complement strand
CTGTTCAGAAAGGGCAACGATATCTGCATACCGGGCTCGTTTCAGCAGGCCGAGACTGGCCTTGCCCAGCGGCAGCAAGCCAAGGCCATCGGCCCGGATGCGCTCAACCAGAAAGGCCCGGATCGCTGCCGGGACCGGTGCAGGATCAGATCCCTTCGCAAGGGTTATCGCCCCCAGCCGCGATTCAAGCACGGCCTCAACGCGCCGCTCGTCCGCCACCCAGCGCAAAGTGCTGCGCCGTTCAAGCCGATGCGGCAGCCAGCGCTGGACCTCAGCCTCGGTCAGGGCAATGGCTCCGGTGATGCGGGCCCCCTTGGCCTCGCCCTGCGCGTCGCCGACCGCCAGCCATTCCGCCCGCGCCAGGCTTGAGGTGGGATCGAGCCGCAGCCCGCGACCACCGGCCGTCAACCAATCCTCGCCTGCGGCGTCCCGCCGCTTGGCAATGTCCTCGGGGAAGGCCTCCGCCAACAGTACGGCTAGTGGCGGTACTTCGCCTTGCTTGACCGGGACCAGCCGCAGCGCCTGATCGGCCCAGCGCCTTGCCAACTGCCGCGAGGACTCAGCCCGACTGGCACGATCGGTATTCCAGCGATCCAGTCGCTGCGCCAGATCCTCCCCACGCCCTCCAAGGCCGCGCTCCTGCAACAGCAGCGCCAATTGCGCAGCTTCAACGGCCGCGCCGCGCCCTGCCGCATAGAGCAGCATGTGTGCCAGCCCCGGTGCCATCGGCAGGCTAGCCATCATCCGGCCATGCGGCGTTATGGCCCCTCCTGCGTCCAAGGCCCCCAACGCGGTCAGGCTGGCTTTCGCCGCCGCCAGCGCCGGAGCCGGTGGAACATCCAGCCACGTCATGTCTGCAACATTGGTCGCGCCCCATTGCGCCAATGTTAGCAACAAGGGAGCGAGATCGCTGGTCAGGACCTCCGGCGGCTCAAAGGCGGGACGGCCAGCATGCGCAGCCTCTTCCCACAGCCGATAGGCCACCCCCGGTCCCTGGCGCGCAGCGCGACCGGCCCGCTGCGCCGCAGCCGCCTGCGAAGCGCGGTGCGTGACGAGCCGCGTCACCCCGGCGGCCTTGTCAAACTCCGCCCGGCGGGAAAGCCCGGCATCAACCACGACCGAGACGCCATCCAGCGTGAGCGACGTTTCCGCAATCGCCGTAGCCAACACGATTCGGCGGCGGCCGTCGGGGTCGCGGCGGATTGCGGCACGTTGTGCGGCAGGTTCGCATTGCCCATGCAACGGCAGGATTGGCACGTCCGGCAGGCGTTGCGCCAGCCGCTCGCGGGTTCGCTCAATCTCCCCAACGCCCGGCAGGAAGGCCAGAATGTCGCCGCTTTCGTCGCGCCAGGCCGTCAGGATCGCGCTGGCCATGGCTTCGTCCAGCCGCAGTTCAGGACGCGCACCCAGCCAGTGGATCGACAGCGGCCAGGCCTTACCTTCGCTTTCGATCACCGGCGCCCCGCCCAACAGGTCGGCAAAGCGTGCCCCGTCGAGCGTGGCAGACATTACCACCAGTCGCAGGTCCTCCCGCAGCACCGACTGGCTTTCGATCGCCAGGGCCAAGCCCAGATCACTATCGAGGTGCCGTTCATGCGCCTCGTCGAACAAGACTGCGGAAACACCCGACAGCTCCGGATCGTTGAGCAAGGTCGAGACAAAGATCGCCTCGGTCATCACCAGCACCCGGGTCTTGGCCGAACGCTTGCTATCCAGCCGCGTCAGGTAACCGATGGTCTGGCCCGCTGGCTCGCCTAGCAATTCCGCCATCCGCTCAGCCGCGGCGCGCGCTGCCACGCGGCGCGGTGACAGCACGATCACATTGCCGTCGGACCAAGGCTCCGCAAGCAAGGCAGGCGCGACGGCTGTGGTCTTGCCTGCCCCCGGCGGCGCAATCAGGACAGCCGATGGCCGCGCCCGCAGTGCGGCCAGCAGGTCCGGCAATACGACGTGGATAGGAAGCTGGTCGCTCAACCTGGCCTAGAACCGGCGGGTCACGGCAAATTCCGCCGCTTCGATCATGGCTGCATGGGCCGGATTGGCTGGGAAGCCCGCAATCGCGTCGATCGCACGCTGGGCATAATGCCGCGCCCGCTCACGCGTGGCATTCACGGTATCATGCTTTTCGATCAGTGCGATGGCATGGGCCAAATCCGCATCAGAGCTGCGGTGCCCCTGGATCGCCAACTGCCAGAACGCGCGCTCCTCCTCAGAACCGCGCGCATAGGCCAGGATCACTGGCAGGGTCATCTTGCCCTCACGGAAATCGTCACCCTTGCCCTTGCCCATTTCGCCGGCGTCGGAATCGTAATCCATCGCATCGTCAACGAGCTGGAAGGCAACGCCCAGATTGCGACCGTAATCTTCCAGAGCGCGCTCATCGGCTTCGCTGCGCTCGGCAACCACTGCGGCAATTCGCGTGGCAGCGGCAAACAGCGCGGCAGTCTTGGACCCGATGATCGACAGATAGCGCTCTTCGCTCGTTTCGATCTGGCGCTGCGCGGTCAGCTGATCGACTTCGCCCTCTGAAATGACCGAGCTGGCGTTGGACAGGATCTTCAGCACTTTCAGGCTGCCGTCCTCGACCATCAGTTCGAACGACCGGGTGAACAGGAAATCGCCAACCAGAACCGTCGCCGGATTGCCAAACACGATATTGGCCGTGGATTTGCCGCGCCGCAGTTCAGAACCATCGACCACATCGTCGTGCAGCAGGGTTGCCGTATGAATGAATTCAACTGCTGCTGCCAACTTGTGGTGACGCGTTCCGTGATAATCGCACAGCGCCGCTCCGGCCAGGGTCAGCATCGGCCGCATCCGCTTGCCACCACCAGCAATCAGGTGCCCGGCGAGCGTCGGGATCAACGGGATCCGGCTCTGCATCTTGTCAAGGATCACGGCATTGACGGCGTTCATGCCATCGGCCGTCAGCGCCAACATCGGGGCCAACGAAGGGGAACCCGCAGGATCAGGCGCACGCTTGCGCAACGGAATGACTTCGGCGCTCATCGCTTGCGCCACTAGCGAGGGTGCCTGCCTGTCGGCAAGTGCTATTGCAGCAATAGCCTTTCGCAAAACCACATGCTAGCTGGCCGAATATGTCCGAACCCGATCCCGTCCTTGCCGGCTTCCGCTCTTCAATCGACAATATCGATGCGGCCCTGATCCACATCCTTGCTGAGCGATTTCGCATCACCAAGGCGGTAGGTGCCTATAAAGCCGAGAAAAACCTGCCTGCTTCCGACCCTGGACGAGAGGAGCGCCAGATTGCACGTTTGCGCCAACTGGCCAGCGAAGCCAATCTTGACCCGGAATTCTCAGAGAAATTCCTGCGCTTCATCATCCAGGAAGTGATCCGCCACCACGAACAGGCGGCAGGGGCCAAGTAAATCAGGTCAACTTTGCCGCACGCGGCAGCCGCAACTTGACCAACAGACCGCCAAGGTCCTCGCTCTCTTCCAGCGCCACTCCGCCGCCGTAAATTGCTGCAACGTCACGAACAATCGCAAGGCCCAGTCCGGTGCCGGGCTTGGTGGTATCCAGCCGGGCGCCGCGATCGAAGATGCGGGGGCGATCGGCTGCGGGGATACCCTTCCCGTCATCTTCCACCCAGACTTCGCACCACTCCCGCTCTCCGGTCGGATCAATCGTGACGAATACCGAACCGCCACCATACTTGGCGGCATTCTCGATCAGGTTGCCCAGAATCTCATCCAGGTCTTGCCGCTCAATCGCCACCTCGGCCGCGCGATTGCCGTCAAGATCGAACCGCGTCTTTTCATAGAGCCGCGTCACGGCACGCAGCACCGCCTCCACACTCTCCGCCACCGATGCGCGGCTCAAGCCAACGGCCCGGCGGCCGACGGCCCGTGCTCGAGCAAGATGGTGATCAACCTGTCGCCGCATTACCGCGGCTTCGCGGATCACGGTGTCTGACAGGTCCGGGGCCTTGGCTGTGGCCGCGTTCATCACCACGGTCAGCGGGGTCTTCAACGCATGGGCCAGGTTGCCAGCGTGGGTTCGCGCCTCTTCTGCCTGCTTTTCCGAATGGGCCAGCAACGCGTTCAATTCCTGCACCAGTGGTTGAACTTCCAGCGGCAATGGTTCGATCAGGCGGTTTTGGCCGGTGGTGCGCAAATGCTGGATCGCCAGGCTGACACGCCGCAGCGGACCGAGCCCGTACCACGATTGCAGGGCTGCCATGACAAACAGTCCAAGGCCAAGCACCACAAAACTCCAGCCGAGAATCGCCCGGATTCGGCTGATCTGCTCGTCGAGGTCTTCCCGACTGGCGGCTACGGCGAATTTCCAATGGGTCGTACTGTCCGGCAGGATCACCGATCGCTCGATCACCCGCAACGGCTCATCCGGATACTGAAAACTGTTATAAAGGTGTGGTTCTTTGTCGAAGTGGTTGCTCTTCAACTCAAGGCTGCGATCCCACAGTGAGCGCGACGGGAAGTTTTCATGCCCTTGGCCGGTCACCAGCCAATAACGGCCGCTGTTCGGTTCCAGGAACCGTTGGTCCCCCAGCGGGCGGTTAAAGAACACCTCCCCATCCGGCCCGATTTCGGCCGAGGCGATCATGGCGTTCATCACATACTCAAGCTGCTCATCGAAATTGCGGCTGACCAAGCCGGTCAACGTGCGATCCAGCGCGAAGCCGCCCAGCGAAAGCAGGATCACGATCCAGCCCGCCGCGATCAGGATGATCCGGCGGGATAGCGAGCCCGTCTGCGAAGCGGCCCGGGCTGAGACTTCGCCCTGTTCCGTCACGTCTTAGCCGCGGCTGCCTTCGGCCGGATCGTCCAGGCTATAGCCAAGCCCCCGGATCGTGGTGATCACGTCGGCCCCCAGCTTCTTGCGGATGCGGGTAACGAATACTTCGATCGTATTCGAATCCCGATCAAAGTCCTGATCGTAAATGTGCTCGATCAGTTCGGTCCGGCTGACCACTTTGCCCTTGTGGTGCAGCAGATAGGACAGCAGTTTGTATTCCTGGGCAGTCAGCTTGACTGGCTCGCCATTCAACGTGACCCGGCCGGAGCGGGTATCCAACCGCACGTCCCCGGCGATCAGTTCGCTGCTGGTGTTGCCGGACGCGCGACGGATCAAGGCGCGCAGGCGGGCAATCAGTTCTTCGGTCTGGAACGGCTTGGCCAGGTAATCGTCAGCCCCGGCATCCAGACCGGCCACTTTGTCAGACCAGCTATCGCGCGCGGTCAGCACCAGCACCGGAAACTTGCGTCCTTCCTTGCGCCACATCCCCAGCACGGTCAGCCCGTCAATTTCCGGCAGGCCAAGATCTAGGATCACGGCATCGTATTCCTCAGTCGAGCCCATGAAGTGCCCGTCTTCGCCATCAGTTGATAGATCGACGGCATAACCGGTCGCTTCCAGGGTGGACTTGAGCTGTTTGCCGAGGGTCGGTTCGTCCTCGACGATCAGGATGCGCATCGGAAAACTCCCCTGCTGCTAAGATGCTGTTCTGCTTGCCGCACCGATCACCGTCAAGCTAGCGGGACTGCCGCAAAACCTCGCCAGAACGAGCGTCCACGTCGACGAACATGACACGGCCATCACGAATGAACTTCAGGCGATAGGTATAGGCCGCCGGATCATACTCCGGGCCAAGGTATTGCGCCCCGGCCATCATCGGCAGGACCCGCCGCTCAATTTCGCGCAAGGGGCGAACATTGCCGGCGCGCAGGTCCTTGCGCGCCATGCCTGCCTCGTCGCCCTGGCTGGCATAGCTCGGCACGTGCGGCACACTGACGGCAAGGGCAAAAGCAAGGAGGCTTCGGATCATGCCGGGTGCCTAACCAGCCGGGATTGAACGGACTGTGAATGGCTCACGCGCTGCGCAGCCGTTCGATGTAGCGTCGCCGCAGTTCAAGCGTTTGCGCACCAGGCCGGCCATCCCCGATCTTGCGGCCATCAACCTCTACCACCGGCATGACTACCGTGGTCGCGCTTGAGATGAACGCCTCGCGCGCCGCGAACAGCTCTTCAACCGAGAACGACCGTTCTTCCACCTCCAGCCCCATTTCGCGGGCCAGTGGCAAGGCACAGAGGCGCGAAATACCGGGCAGCACGCCATGCTCGACCGGGTGCGAAACCAGCACGCCCCGGCTATCGATAATATGCGCGTTGGCGCTGGTCCCTTCGGTGATCATGCCGTTGTCGACCAGCCAGGCGTCATCCGCTCCCGCTTCACGCGCCAGTTCCTTGGCCAGAACGGCATAGAGCAGCTGCGTGGTCTTTGCGGACCGCAGCGCCCAGCGGCCTTCGGGATGCAGGATAACCCGCATGCCTACCTGCACCTTCGGCTGATCGACCACCGCTGCCGCCTGCGTAAAAGCAAAGCGGGTAGCGGGGACGGGGCTGGCCGGTGACAGGAAGTCGCGATCCGGCGGCGCCCCGCCCGTAACCTGCAGGTAGATGCGCCCTTCGGTCAGGCCATTACGCTCAATCAACCCGTTCAGGACCGGCTGCCAGTCCGTATCGTCGGTAATCCGTGCCAAGGCCATCGATCGCGAAAGCCGGGCCGCATGATGCGGCCAGTTGCAAAAGTGGCCATCGATTACCGGGGTCACTTCGTAGACACCTTGCCCAAACAGCAGCCCGCGATCGAAGATCGGGACCTTTGCTTCGGATTCGGGCAAAAATTCGCCGTTAAGCCAGACAGTACGCATGTGCACCTCTTCGGCACCCCATCGGTGCTTGTCAACGCTCTGCCTCACCCGCTAGGGCGCGCCGACCATGGCCGCCGCACCGATCCTCTCCTGGGAAGCCCTCAGCCTTCAGCAAGGCTCCGGCTGGCTGTTCCGCGATCTTGACCTGCATATCGGCCCTCGCGACCGATTGGCGCTGATCGGGCGTAACGGCGCGGGCAAGACCACTCTGCTCCGCCTGATTTCCGGCGCGATCGAAGCTGACAAGGGCAAGCGCTCGATCCAGCCCGGCATCAAGATCGTGACACTGGAGCAGGATCCTTTCTTCACCGGTTATGACACGCTGATGGACTTTGCCCTGCATGGCAAGGATGCCCCGCCCCAGCATGAGGTTGAAGCCATCGCCGGGCAACTGGGCATCGACATGACGCGCAAGGCCGATAGCGCCAGCGGCGGTGAACGCCGCCGTGCCGCCCTGGCGCGTGCGTTGGCCAGCGAGCCCGACCTGTTGCTGCTGGACGAGCCGACCAACCACCTCGATCTGGCCGCGATCGACTGGCTGGAAAGCTGGCTGGGTCGCTACACCGGTGCCTTTGTGGTCATCAGTCATGACCGGACCTTCCTTGAACAGCTGACCAAGGCGACGATCTGGCTCGATCGCGGATCGCTGCGCCGCAAGGAAATCGGCTTTGGCGGCTATGAGGCCTGGATGGAGCAGGTCTATGCCGAGGAAGCCCGGGCCGCCGAAAAGCTGGATGCCAAGCTGAAGATTGAGGCGCACTGGCTGGAACGCGGCGTTACCGCCCGGCGCAAGCGCAACCAAGGCCGCCTCGAAAAACTATGGGAAATGCGCGCGCAGCGGGCCGCCATGCTCAGCCCACAAGGCGCGGCCAAGATGAAGCTGGCCGTCGATGACGTTAAGACGAAATCGGTAATCGTCGCTGAAAAGGTCACCAAACGCTTTGGTGAACGGACGATCATCAAGGACTTTTCGCTGCGCATCCAGCGCGGTGACCGGATCGGTCTGGTCGGCGCCAATGGCTCGGGCAAAACTACGCTGCTGAAGCTGCTGACCGGTGAACTGCCGCCCGATGAAGGCACGGTAACCCTTGCCAAGACGCTGCACGGGGTGATGATTGACCAGCAACGCAGCCTGCTTGCGCCCGAAAAGCGCGTGCGCGACGTGCTGGCCGAGGGTGGCGACTGGATCGACGTGCGCGGGGTGCGCAAACACATCCAGGGCTACCTGAAGGACTTCCTGTTCGATCCCGGCCTGGTCGATGCCCGCGTTGGCACGCTCTCGGGCGGCGAGCGCTCGCGGCTGCTGTTGGCGCGCGAATTCGCCCGCAAGTCAAACCTGCTGGTACTCGATGAGCCGACCAACGACCTCGATCTTGAAACACTCGACCTGCTGCAGGAAGTGATTGCCGATTACGATGGCACCGTACTGATCGTCAGCCACGATCGTGACTTCCTGGATCGAACCGTGACGGTCACGCTTGGCCTCGACGGCAGCGGCGAGGTCGATATCGTCGCGGGCGGTTACGCCGATTGGGAAGCCAAGCGGACGAAGCGCATCACCCCG
>JBEGJL010000152.1:0-3775 GCA_041184605.1 Pseudomonadota bacterium | reverse complement strand
AAGTTGTTGATTTAAAAGCGTTTTTAGTTAGCGTTGTATAACCGGGGAGGGTGCCGCATCGCAAGATGACGGGCCCGTCAGAACCCACAAGGAGAGCCAGCATGGCAAAGAAAGTCATTGGTTACATCAAGCTGCAGGTGCCTGCAGGCAAGGCCAACCCCAGCCCGCCGATTGGTCCGGCGCTGGGTCAGCGCGGTCTGAACATCATGGAATTCTGCAAGGCGTTCAACGCCCAGACGCAGAAGGTTGAACCGGGCCTGCCGTTGCCCGTCGTGATCACCGCCTTCCAGGACAAGAGCTTCACCTTCATCATCAAGACGCCGCCGGCGTCGATCCTGATCAAGAAGGCTGCCGGCATCGACAAGGGCAGCAAGACCCCGCACACCGACAAGGTCGGCAAGATCACGCGCAAGCAGGCGGAAGAAATCGCCAAGACCAAGACCCCGGACTTGACGGCTTCCGATCTGGAAGCCGCTGTTCGCACCATCGCCGGCAGCGCCCGCTCGATGGGCATCACTGTGGAAGGGCTGTAATCATGGCCAAAATTGCAAAGCGCCAGCAAGACTGGAACAAGCTGCGTGAGTTCAACCGTAACTACGCTCTGACCGAAGCGATCGGCATTGTCAAAAAAGCCGCCACCGCCAAGTTCGATGAGTCGGTCGATCTGGCCGTCAATCTCGGTATCGATGCCAAGAAGTCCGACCAGAACGTGCGCGGTTCGGTGGTGTTGCCTGCCGGCACCGGCAAGTCGGTGCGCGTGGCGGTGTTCGCCCAGGGGGACAAGGCGGCAGCGGCCAAGGCTGCGGGCGCCGAAGTGGTCGGCATGGACGACCTGGCCGAGAGCATCAAGGCCGGCAAGATCGATTTCGATGTGGTCATTGCCAGTCCCGACACCATGCGTGTGGTGGGTCAATTGGGTCAGATTCTCGGCCCGCGCGGCCTGATGCCCAACCCCAAGGTGGGCACTGTCACCGCCGATGTGGCGCAGGCCGTCAAAAACGCCAAGGCTGGTCAGGTGCAATTCCGTGCCGACAAGGGCGGTGTGGTGCAGTGCACCGTCGGCCGTGTGTCCTTCACGCCCGAGCAGCTGCAGCAGAACATCGCCGCCCTGGTCGAGGCCTTGAACAAGGCCAAGCCGGCCACGTCCAAGGGTGTCTACCTGCGCAAGGTCTCGGTCTCGAGCACCATGGGCCCCGGCATCCGGGTCGACGTTGGCACTTTCGCCGCGTCTGCCGGTCAATAAGGTCAGCACAGCAGCACAGGAACTTTGGGCTGTCGTTGTGCGCAATCCCGGCGCAACGGCAGGTTGTCAAAGACCGTAGGAGCCGCAACAAGGTAGTCGGTTTAATCGATGGCACGGTTGCAATGTGCCTCGTCCTACGTAGATGGTGTACCCCAGATGCAGGATTTCCTCCTGAATGCAAGGTCGCCGTATCGGAAGGGTGGAGTCGGAACGAAAGTCGAAGCGGTTGCCAGATTCTTGCAACCGAACAAACTGGATGGACGATTCGCTCTCAATTCAACTGGAGGTGGACCTTGGGTCTCAATCTTGACGAGAAGAAGGCGGTAGTCGCCGAAGTCTCCGCGGAAGTCGCGAAGGCGCAGGCGATCGTCGTCGCTGAGTACCGTGGTCTGGAAGTGGGCAACATGACCGAGCTGCGCCGTCAGGCGCGGAATGCGGGCGTGTATCTGCGCGTACTCAAAAACACCCTGGCACGACGTGCGGTGAAGGACACGCCGTTTGAAAAGCTCTCCGACCAGATGGTCGGACCGCTGATCTACGGCATGTCATCGGATCCGGTGGCGACCGCCAAGGTGATGAATGAGTTCGCAAAGGCAAACGACAAACTCGTGATCAAGGCGGGCGCAATGCCCAATTCCCTGATCAGCTCTGCCGAGGTCAAGGCGCTGGCAAACATGCCGTCGCGTGACGAGTTGATCGCGAAACTGCTGGGAACAATGCAAGCACCGGTGGCGCAGTTTGTGCGCACCCTCAATGAGGTGCCGAGCCGCTTTGTTCGCACGCTGGCCGCGGTACGTGATGCAAAGTAACAGGCACAGCGGCTGAACGCCGTGCCCCCCGCTTTCTTACCAAACAAGTAACGATTTAAATCAGGAGATTTACAAATGGCCGTTTCAAAAGCTGAAATTCTCGACGCAATCGCCGGTATGACCGTGCTTGAGTTGTCCGAAATGATCAAGGAAATGGAAACCAAGTTCGGCGTTTCCGCTGCTGCCGCTGCCGTGGCTGCTGCCCCGGCTGCTGCGGGTGGCGGTGCTGCCGCTGCTGAAGAGCAGACCGAGTTCACGGTCATGCTCCAAGCCGCTGGTGACAACAAGGTCAACGTCATCAAGGCCGTGCGTGAAATCACCGGCCTGGGCCTGAAGGAAGCCAAGGATCTGGTCGATGGCGCCCCCAAAGCCGTGAAAGAAGGCGTGAACAAGGCTGACGCCGACGCCGTGCTGAAGAAGCTGATTGAGGCTGGTGCCAAGGCTGAAATCAAGTAAGGCAGTAAGCATCGCAAGGGCCGGCAGGGAACCGTAAGGGCCCTGCCGGCCGTGCCGCCTCTGGCGACATGAGCTTTACACCGCAATACTGGTTTAACTAGGGTCCAGCTGACAGCACGCATTGCTTGTGCACAGCGTGTGCTGTCACCTGAACCCTGCAGGTTTCAATACGGAGCGTCCATGACTGCTGCTACTTATTCCTCGACTGAGAAAAAGCGCATCCGCAAGAGTTTCGCCAAGCGTGCGGCGGTACTCAATGTGCCCTTCCTTCTGGCTACGCAGATCGAATCGTTCGCCGCGTTCCTGCAGGCGACATCGGCGCCAGCGGGAAGAAAGAATGAGGGTTTACAGGCAGCCTTCACCTCGATCTTCCCAATCTCGTCACACTCCGGCAATGCACGGCTGGAATTTGTTTCCTACGCCTTGGGTGAGCCGGCGTTCGATGTCAAGGAATGTCAGCAACGCGGACTGACCTTCGCCAGCCCCTTGCGCGCCAAAGTACGCCTGACCATCATGGATCGCGAAGCCGCTAAGCCGACGGTCAAGGAAGTCAAGGAGCAAGAGGTTTACATGGGCGAGATTCCGCTCATGACCACTACGGGTTCCTTTGTCATCAATGGCACTGAACGCGTCATTGTTAGTCAGTTGCATCGTTCCCCCGGTGTGTTCTTCGAGCATGATCGCGGCAAGACGCACAGCTCGGGCAAGCTATTGTTCTCCGCCCGCATCATTCCTTACCGTGGCTCTTGGCTTGATTTTGAATTCGACCCCAAGGACTACTTGTATTTCCGCGTCGATCGACGTCGCAAGATGCCGATCACCATATTGCTCAAGGCAATCGGCATGACGCCGGAGCAGATCCTCGCTTCGTTCTACGACAGTGAAACCTTCCACCTGACTCAGGCTGGCGCCGACTATGAGCTGGTGCCTGAGCGTTTGCGTGGTGAGGTGGCGCGCTTTGATTTCATCGACAAGTCTGGCAAGACCATTGTTGCCAAAGACAAGCGTATCAACGTCAAGCACATCCGCGATATGGAAGCCGCCGGCTTGAAGCGTATGGGTGTGCCCGATGACTTCCTGCTCGGTCGCGCATTGGCGCATGCCGTTGTGGATACTGACACTGGTGAAGTTCTGGCTAGCGCCAACGACGAACTGACCGAGGAACTGCTGGAGAAGCTGCGTGCTGCCAAGGTGGATGCATTTCGTACCATCTACACCAACGATCTCGACCAGGGCAGCTACATTTCGCAGACCCTGCGCATTGACG
>JBEGJL010000151.1:0-10312 GCA_041184605.1 Pseudomonadota bacterium | reverse complement strand
CGATTGCGGCGCGAAGGACTTTGAGGCGGATTGGCGCACCTTCGCGGGCATCAACCGGAAGCTGATCGACCAGCGCCTGCTCTCCGCTGGCGAACCGAGCAGTGCCACGCTTCGATCCGGCGGTGCGTGCAATCAGAACGGCATCTTCGACCTGTCCTGCTGCCAGCGAACCCGGCCAGTCGACCCGCGCGGCGAGCACTTCGCCGCGATCGACCAGGATCGCGCGCGTCTCGCCAATTCCGGCTTCGACCAGCCACTCAGCCAAGGGGATAGCCTGCTGAGAGCAAGAGCGCGCGGGTTTCAAACAGGGGAAGGCCGATTACACCGGAATGACTGCCAGACAGGAAGCTTATCAAGGCTTCGGCCTGGCCCTGAATGGCGTAACCGCCTGCCTTGCCCAGGCCTTCACCGCTGGCGATGTAGGCGTCGACCTCGGCATCGGACAGGCGTTTGAAGGCGACCACGGTTTCGACAATGCGGGTTCGGACCTGACCGGTGCGATCGATCAGGCAGATTGCCGAGATGCATTGGTGCCGCCGTCCCGAAAGGAGGCCGAGCAGCTTGCGCTGCACCTCTTCGCTTTCAGCCGGCGGCAAGATCCGACGGCCGAGCGCGACGGTGGTATCGCCGGCGAGCACGATTTCATCGGTGGCGCGGGGCACGGCCGCCGCCTTGGCCTTAGCCAACCGCAGTGCGTAGGCACGCGGACGTTCCCCGGCTAACGGCGTTTCATCGATATCGGGGCTGGCAATGCGGGCCGGAGCCGCGGCGATCCGCGCCAGCAAATCGCGCCGACGCGGCGAGGACGATGCCAGGACCAGTTGTGGCGCGGTCACCCGCAGGGCTTAGCCGAACTGGCCGGGGCCACCACGGCCGGGCATGAAGCGGTATGTGATGCGACCCTTGGTCAGGTCATAGGGGGTCAGTTCAACCAGAACTTCGTCACCAACCAGCACGCGGATGCGGTTCTTGCGCATCTTGCCGGCCGTGTGGCCGAGGATTTCATGATCGTTTTCAAGGCGGACGCGGAACATCGCGTTGGGCAGCAGTTCCACTACCGTTCCGCGCATTTCGAGAAGTTCTTCTTTCGCCATCCGGGCCTAGTTTCCGTTGTTGTTCGGCTGCATTGCGGCGCGCCATAGCGATGGACGGTCGAAAAGGAAAGCCTTGGACGTCTGTCCCCCGCCATTTGTCGTTCGTCGACTTGCGCCATTCTATTACGAGGGAATGTCTTGCCATTGCTTGTTCAAGGCTCCATTTGCCGCCACGGGTCGGGGATGCCAGATCGTAAATATCGTGCGATCACGGAGATTTAATGCGAAATTTGTCTCTTCTTCCTTTGCCGATGGTCTTGATCGCAAGTTCGGCAATGGCATCTGATCAAAAGGGTGATGAGCCTGTGCAGACTGCTGCGCAGCAGGCCGATCCGGTCAGCACGGAGCGCCACGGCAGCGAAATCCTGGTGGTTGCTGAAAAAATCCGCGGACAGGTTGAAAGTCCGGCACCTCCGATCGCAGTGCTCGACGAGAAGGACATCCAAGCTCTCGGTGCGACGACGCTGGCCGACGTATTGACGCAGCTGGCGCCGCAGACTGGGTCAGGCCGCGGCCGCGTCAGCGGACCGCCAGTGATCCTGATCAATGGCCAGCGGATCGGCAACTTCCGTGAAATGCGCAACTTCCCACAGGAAGCAATCCGCCGGATCGAGATCCTACCAGAGGAAGTGGCGCTGCGGTTCGGGTTCCCGGCCAATACGCGCGTCGTCAACATGATCCTCAAGAACAACTTTGCCTCGAAAACGATCGAGGTGGAGGCTGGGGTGCCAACCCGCGGGGGCTTCTGGAGCTATGATGCTGAGGCGACGGCACTGCGGATAAAGGGCCCGCAGCGTTTCAGCGTGACGGCGAAGATTGACGATACGTCAGAGCTGACTGAGGCCGAACGCGGCGTGGTTCAGACGGCTGGATCGGTGCCGACGGTTTCGACCGATCCGAACCCGGCGGATTTCCGCTCGCTAATTGCCGATAGCCGCGAACTTGGGCTTAACTTCTCCTTGGCGCGTGGCTTGGGCAAGGATGGGCTGGGCGGAAATTACAGCTTGAACGGTAATGTGACCCGTAACGATAGTCGCCGCTATTCCGGCCTTGATGTCGTGACGCTGCGGGCACCGAATGGGGCAACGGCAATCCGCACGCTTGCCGATCCGTTGGAGCGGACCACGCGCACCACCACTGCGCAAGGCGGGGGAGCGCTCAACACGCGGCTTGGGGCATGGCAGATCAGTGCGACGCTTGATGGCGCCCATGCGGAGAGCCGTACCTTTATCGATCGCCGCGCCAATACCGCGACACTGGTATCCGCTGCCGCCGCCGGTACTCTCTCGATCACAGGCGCGTTGCCGGCCGTCGCCAGTGCTGGTTTCGATACGGCGCTCAGCAATACGGAAAGCCTGACCAGCCTGGTCACCTTGATTGGCCGTCCGGCGCGGCTGCCGGGGGGTGAGGTGACTACCACGCTGCGCGCCGGCTATGCCTGGTCCGATATCGTCAGCAGCGATACGCGCTCGGTTGGCGGCGCGGTTAACCTGCGGCGCGGCGATGTGAATGGTGCGATCAATGCTGGCGTTCCGATCACGAGCCGCCGCGAGAACTTCGGGGCAGGTTTGGGCGATCTTTCGGCCAACTTCTCGGCCGGGTGGAACCACCTCTCGGACTTTGGCTCGATCGTTGACTGGAGCGCGGGCCTGACCTGGTCACCGCTCAAGTTCGAGAAGTTGAGCCTGACCGCCAGTTATCTGGTGAACGAAATTGCACCGGGTCTGGCCCAGCTGGGCAACCCGCAGACCGTTACCCTGAACGTGCCGGTGTTTGATCTGGTGCGCGGTGAAACCGTGCTGGCAACCGTGATCGGCGGCGGGAACCCCAACTTGCGCAAGGAACAACAGCGCGACCTGAAGTTCGGGGCGAACTGGCAGCTGCCAGTCCTCCAGAATTCGAGCCTGGTGGTGGAGTATTTCCGCAACCGGTCCAACGATGTCACGGCCAGCTTCCCCCTGCTTACGCCTGAGATCGAGGCAGCGTTTGCGGGCCGGGTGATCCGCGATAGCAGCGGCCGACTCGTTTCAATCGATCAGCGCCCGGTGACGTTTGACGAGCAGCGTGCCTCACGGCTGCGCTGGGGGCTGAACCTGTCGGGCCAGATCGGCAAGGCACCGGCCGGTGGCGGCTTCATGGGCATGATGGGCGGCGGGCCACCGCGGGGCGCAGGCGCTCCCGCAGGTGGCGCAAGACCCCAGGGTGGCGCCGCCGGGCGTGGCGGCGGCGGTGGCGGTGGCGGTATGATGGCGATGATGGGCGGCGGACGCGGCCCTGGTCGCTGGAGCCTGGGCGTGTTTCACACAGTCCAGTTTGACAGCACGGTCGTGATCGCGCCGGGCGGGCCGCAACTTGACCTGTTGAATGGTGACTCGCTGTCCTCGTCCGGATCGCCGCGCCATACGATCGAATTCAATGGCGGCCTGTTCAAGAACGGCTTTGGCACCTTCTTCAACGGTACCTGGACCGGCCCGTCGCAGTTGACTGGGGTGACCAATCTGCGTTTCGGCAGTGTCACCAAGGTGAATATCAATTTCTTCGCAGGGTTGGGCCAGCAGCAGAAGCTGGTCAAGAAAATGCCCTTCTTCAAGGGCTCTATGCTGTCGCTGCGGTTCGAGAACCTGTTCGATAGCCGCCAACGCGTCACCGATGGCAGTGGGGCGGTGCCAATCAGCTATCAGCCCGACCTGATTGATCCACGCGGCCGGGTCGCCAAGATCGAGTTCCGCAAAATGTTTTGATGAAATGGGTCCCGGCCGGCAATGACCGGCCGGGACGCATTGGTCAGGCGGAGTGGAACGCCGCCAGGATCAGGTGGAGCGAGAGCGCGATCAGCGCCAGGCTCGACAGGGCAAACAGCATGAAGCGGACCATCACGCGGTTCCAGGTGGCCTGGACGATCGAGTGGACAATCCGCAGGCCGACATAAGCCCAGGCGATCGTGGCGTTCAGGCCATCACCCTGACCAATCAGGGCCAGGGCCAGCGCCACCGCATAGAACACGGTCGGTGCTTCGTGCAGGTGGTTATAGTTGTGGGCGACCCATTGGGTGTTGGCCGGGAGCACGTTGTCGAGCGACTGTCCGGTGCCGCCGATCAGGTTTTTGGTATCGATCTTGGCTTTGGCCATGGCTGGGATGCGGGTGGCATACATCCACAGCCACATGATCATCGTCCAGCCCGCCAACACGGCAACCGGCTTCAGGATTTCCATTCCAATCATTATCATTCTCCCCCGTGGTTACGCGCCAAGCAGCGTCAGCTTGGCGGCGTGCAGTGCCAGCATCAGCAGGCACAAAGTCGATAGCATGAACAGCCCGAAGCGGACCGAGACCTTGTTGACGGTTGCCTGCCACAGCGAGTGCAGGATGCGGATCACGACATAGCCCCAGGCAAACAGCACATCGTGTTCAACCGGGCCCATGATCGCAAGTATCGCTACGGTGGCATAGAACAGCGTCGGCTGTTCCATAAGGTGCGTGTAGTTGTGCGATTTCCAGTTGATCTGGTCAGGGATCACGCCCTCAAGATCCTGGCCGCGGCCACCGGGCTTGGCGGCACCAAGGCCACCACGCTTGGCGATTGCGGGCAGGCGCGTGCCGGCCATCCAGAACAGCATGACGATTGACCAAAGCACCAGCACGGCGGCTGGCGCCAAAATCTGTGCCTGCATTGTCTCCCCCTTTATTTCTTTAACCCGTGGGGCGCAGGGTGTTCCGCCTGATTCCGATTGTCAAATGCAACTAGTCGTTGCCGCTCAAAACCTTGGCAAAGCTGGCAGGATCGGTGTTGCCGCCAGTCAGCATGATCGCGGTGCGACCGTCCAGCGGAACCTTGCCGGCCAGCGCCGCCGCCAGCGCTGCTGCACCGCCCGGTTCCAGCACGAGATGAAGTCTGGAAAAAGCAAAGCGTTGCGCCGCGCGAACTTCGGCCGGGGTGACCGACAGGCCATAGCCACAGCGCTCTTTGAGGATCGCGAAGTTGATCGGCCAGGTGGCCGGGGTTTGCAGGGCATCGCAATCTGTCGGCGGGGCATCCTTGGCAACGCGCTGGATTTCACCCGCGGCAAGGCTGCGGGCGACATCGTCCCAACCTTCCGGTTCTACCGGCACGATCTCCGCATCCGGGCAGGCGAGCGCAAGGCCGGCGGTGAGCCCGCCGCCGCCACAGCACACAACGATCCGGCTGGGGCCTTCCAGCCCGCGCGCGCGCATTTGCGCTGCAATCTCGATCCCGGCTGAGCCTTGCCCTTCGATCACCCAAGGATCGCCATAGGCGTGGACCAAGGTTGCGCCGGTCTGGTCGATCAGCTTCTGGGCAACGGTGTCACGATCTTCGCCGCCGGGGCGATCATAGAGCACCACATTCGCGCCCATCGCCCGCGTGGCTTCCAACTTCACTTTGGGTGCATCGATTGGCATGACGATGGTTGCAGGAATGCCCAGACGCTGCGCAGCCCACGCCACGCCTTGCGCGTGATTGCCGCTGGATACGCCGACCACGCCACGCGTCCGCTCTGCGTCCGAAAGGTCTGACAGCCGGTGCCACGCGCCGCGAATCTTGAAAGCGCCGATCGGTTGCAGGCTGTCTGCCTTGCACCACACTTTTGCCCCGTTGACCTCGGTCTCTAGCAGTGGTGTCTGCACCAGCAATTCGGCAATCTTGGCGGCGGCGCGAGCCACGCCTTCGCTGGTCGGAGCGCGCATCGGTTGTGTCGTCATAAAACCAGCCTATATGCGCGCCTTCGCGCCTCGCAAAGGAGAGATACAGGTGAGCAAGGTTCTGGTGATCGGTGCGGGCGGCGTAAGCTCGGTCTGCGTCCACAAGATGGCGATGAACGCCGGGATTTTCAGCGACATCCATCTCGCCAGCCGAACCAAGGCCAAGTGCGATGCGATTGCCGCTTCGGTGAAGCAGCGCACCGGCGTGACCGTCTCGACCTATGAGATCGATGCCGAGGAAGTGCCGGCGCTGACCCGCCTGATCCAGCAGATCGCGCCGAAGCTGGTGGTCAACCTGGCGCTGCCTTATCAAGACCTGCCGATCATGGATGCCTGTCTGGCGGCTGGCGTCGATTACCTCGACACTGCGAACTATGAACCGAAGGACGAGGCCAAGTTCGAATACAGCTGGCAGTGGGCCTATCAAGACCGCTTCAAGGAACAGGGCCTGATGGCGCTGCTCGGCTCGGGATTCGATCCGGGCGTGACCTCGGTCTTCGCGATGTGGCTCAAGAAGCACAAGCTCAAGACCATCCGCACGCTCGATATTCTGGATTGCAACGGCGGCGATCACGGCCAGGCCTTTGCCACCAATTTCAACCCGGAAATCAACATCCGCGAAGTGACCGCGCCGGCGCGTCACTGGAACCAGGGCGAATGGGTCGAAACCCCGGCGATGACGATCCGCCAGAACTTTGAGTTCGAGGGCGTCGGTCCCAAAAACATGTACCTGATGTATCACGAAGAGCTGGAAAGCCTCGCCAAGTTCCTGCCTGAGCTGGAGCGCGGCCGCTTCTGGATGACCTTTGGCGATGCCTATATCAACCACCTGACCGTATTGCAGAACGTCGGCATGACCGGGATCGAGCCGATCAACTACCAGGGCAAGGAAATCGTGCCCTTGCAGTTCTTGGCTGCCGTCCTCCCCAAGCCCGAAACGCTTGGACCGACCACCACCGGGAAGACCAACATCGGCGATATCGCGACGGGCATGGCGCTCGATGGGACGGGTGAGAAGACCTATTACATCTACAACATCTGCGATCACGAAGAAGCGTTCCACGAAACCGGGAACCAGGCGATCAGCTATACCACCGGCGTTCCTGCGATGATCGGCGCGGCGATGATGCTGACCGGCGCCTGGCGCGGTGAGGGCGTGTTCAACATGGAGCAGATGGATCCCGATCCCTACATGGACATGCTGAACACGCAGGGCCTGCCTTGGCAGGTCAAGGAACTGGCGGGGCCGCTGGACTTCTGATGGAAACCAGGGCCGGCGATCCGGGCGCGTTCGCCCAATTCGACCTCTCCCGCGTCGACAGCCCCGCATTCGTGGTCGATGCGGCGCGGTTGCGGCAGAACCTGTCGATCTTGGCGGATATTCGCGATCGGGCCGGGATCAAGGTGCTGGCCGCGCTCAAGGCCTTCTCGATGTGGTCGGTCGCGCCGATTGTGGGCGAATACCTTGACGGGGTCTGCACCTCGGGCCTGTGGGAAGCCCGGCTGGCAAGCGAGTTCTATGACGGCGAGATTGCGACCTATTGCGCCGCTTATAAGCCAGAGGATCTGGACGAGATCCTGCGCCTGTCGGATCATGTAATTTTCAATTCGCCGCAGCAGATCATCCGCTGTTCGGCCATCATCGAGGCGGCGCGGGCGCGGGGGGAGAGCTTCGATATCGGCCTGCGGCTCAATCCGCTGCACCCCGAAGGCGAAGTGCCGCGTTATGATCCCTGCGCGCCGCATTCGCGGCTGGGCTTCCCGATTGATCAACTCACCGCCGAGCACATGGAACTGATCGACGGGATCCACATGCACACCCTGTGCGAACAGGATCTGGAGCCACTGAAGCGCACTTGGGACGTAGCCTTCGACTACCTTGAGCCCTACTTTGGTGAGATCAAGTGGATCAATCTGGGCGGGGGGCACCACATCACCCGGGCGGATTACCAGCGCGACGAACTGGTCGAATTCTTGCAAGACCTGAAGGAAGATACCGGTGCCGAGGTCTACTTGGAACCCGGCGAGGCTGTGGCGCTTGATGCCGGTATCCTGGTCGGCACGGTGCTTGATCTCGGTGAGAATGGTATGCCCGTGGCGATCGTCGATATTTCCGTGACCTGCCATATGCCCGACGTGATTGAGGCACCCTATCGACCGGCCATGCTGGGGGAGCTGCCGCAAGTGGCCGCTGACGTGGACGAGGGCGCTGGAGGTGCGGTGCGGTTGGGCGGACCATCGTGTCTGGCCGGGGACGTGATTGGCGATTACCGTTTTGCAAGCGCCCCCGAAGTCGGCCAGCGCTTCGCGTTTCTCGATCAGGCGCACTATTCGATGGTCAAGACCACCACCTTCAATGGTGTGCCGCTACCTTCGATCTGGCTGTGGGACAGCGAGACCGACCAGCTCGAATGCATCAAGCGCTTTGGCTACGAGGACTTCCGCAACCGGCTTTCGTAAGGCACAGTCACCGGCAGATTAAAAAGCCGGAGAGCGCAGTGCCTGACAAGATCCTTGATGCCCATTCGTCCGATCCCGTTGCCGTGGGCTGGATGCAAGGGCTGCCGCCCGCGCCAGACAAGCGGCTGGCCTGGGCGCGGGCCGATCACATGCGGTTCCCGATGCACCGCTATGCCTATTCGCGGATGCGCGAATTCCTGCCAACCGCGCGGGTCTCGCGCGGTTCGGGTCCGGTCTGGGAGCTGCCGGTCAACCTGCGCGATGATATTGACGCGATCACCTTCAAGGCAATGGATAGTGGGCGCGAATTGACCTGGGCGGAATCGCTGGCGGTTCATTTCACCGATGCCGTGCTGGTGCTGCACAAGGGCACCATTGTTTACGAACGCTATCTGGGCGTGACCCGACAGGACACGCCGCACATCGCCTTTTCCGTGACCAAAAGCTTCATCGGCACGATCGCAGAGATGCTGGTGCAGGAAGGCCGGCTCGATCCGAAGGCTCCGGTGGCTGAACTGCTGCCCGAAATGGCCGGCAGCGGCTTTGCCGATGCCACGCTGGCGCAGGTGATGGACATGACCACCGCGCTCGACTTTTCGGAGGAATATACCGATCCCACTTCGGGCATCGGGGCGATGAGCAATGCCCTTGGACTGACCCCGCGCGCACCGGGCTACACCGGCCCAGACAATGTCTACGCGTTTCTTCCGACGATTCGCAAAAGCGGCAATCATGGGGAGCGGTTCACCTATCGAACCTGCAATACCGAAGTGCTGGGCTGGATTGTCGCCCGCACGGAAGGCAAGCGAATCGACCAGGTTCTGTCAGAGCGAATCTGGGCCCCACTTGGCATGGAACAGGATGCCGATTTCCTGATCGATTCGACCGGAATGCCCTTTGCCGGTGGTGGCCTTAATCCCGTGCTGCGCGACATGGCCCGATTTGGGGAAGCGATGCGCTGCGATGGGCAGGGCAACGGCGGGCAAAATATTGCCCGCGCGGCCGTATCCGCGATCAAGAGCGGGGGCAGCAAAGCAGCCTTTGTACCAGCCGGATACCAATGGTTGCAGGACGGATCCTACATCCGCCAATGGTGGATAATGCCTGGAAATAACGGCGCTTTTTCTGCGCGCGGTATTCACGGCCAGGCGATCTACGTCGACCCGGTGGCAGAGGTGGTGATCGCCCGGTTCGGGTCGCATCCGATCGCTGCCAACACGGCCTTTGACCCCACCTCATTACCTGCCTTCAGGGCGGTGGCGGAGCACCTGTCTCGGGGGTGATTTTCACTTGCAGTTCATCGGCGAATCTCTATAGCCCGCCCCCGCTGCCCCAAGGGGACTTCCAATAACCGCAAGGCAGCCTCGTCTTCGTGTTACCTGGCCGTCAGGCCTATTGGGGGTCCCTTGAGTTGCAGCAGTATCCTGACGCTCTGTCCGTAGTTCGCGCGCTCGCGCCCGAAGAACCGGTCATCCTGAACCGCCCGCACGCTGCCACGCGCGCCGCCCGCTTCTTTGTTGAGAAGTTCCCGGGCAAGTCGCTCTATGCGGTGAAGGCCAATCCCTCGCCGGACCTGCTCAAGGTCCTGTGGGATGCCGGCGTAACCCATTTCGATGTCGCCTCGATTGCCGAGGTGCGGCTGGTCCGCGCGACGCTGCCCGAAGCCGTGCTGTGCTTCATGCACCCGGTGAAGACCCCGGGCGCGATTGCCGAGGCCTATCGCCAGCATGGCGTCCGCGTGTTCAGCCTCGATTCGCAGGAAGAGCTGGAGAAGATCGTCGAGGCGACCGAGAACGCCACCGACCTCTCGCTGTGTGTCCGCCTGCGCGTTTCTTCGGACTATTCGGAGCTAAGCCTGGCGTCGAAGTTCGGGGTTGACCTGGCCGATGCTGCGCCGCTGCTGCAGGCCGCACGTCAGGTCGCGGACAGCCTTGGCATCTGCTTCCATGTCGGCAGCCAGGCGATGACGCCGTTTGCCTATGTCCAGGCGATGGAACGCGTCCGTGCGGCGATTGTCGACGCTTCGGTTACCATCGAC
>JBEGJL010000150.1:0-4295 GCA_041184605.1 Pseudomonadota bacterium | reverse complement strand
TATCGATCAGTGCCGTAGCAATGATTGATAGCGAACCACCTTCTTCGATATTGCGCGCCGCACCAAAGAAACGCTTGGGGCGCTGTAGGGCATTGGCATCGACACCGCCGGTCAACACTTTGCCCGAGCTTGGCACCACGGTGTTGTAGGCGCGGCCGAGGCGGGTGATCGAATCGAGCAGGATCACCACGTCGCGCTTGTGTTCAACCAGGCGCTTGGCCTTTTCGATCACCATTTCGGCGACCTGGACGTGGCGCGTGGCGGGTTCGTCAAAGGTTGAAGAGATCACCTCACCCTTCACCGAACGCTGCATGTCGGTCACTTCTTCGGGCCGTTCGTCGACCAGCAGGACCAGCAGGAACACTTCGGGGTGGTTATCGGTAATCGCCTTGGCGATGTTCTGCAGCAGCACGGTCTTGCCGGTGCGCGGCGGGGCGACGATCAGGGCGCGCTGGCCCTTGCCCTGCGGGCTGATGATATCGATCACGCGGGCCGACTTGTCCTTGACGGTCGGATCAAGCGTATCGAGGTTCAGCCGCTCATCGGGATAAAGCGGGGTCAGGTTATCGAAGTTGACCCGGTGGCGAACCACTTCGGGCTCATCGAAGTTGATGCTGATCAGCTTGGTGATCGCAAAGTAACGCTCACCATCCTTGGGGGCGCGAACTTCGCCTTCCACCGTATCGCCGGTGCGCAGGCCCCATTTGCGGACCTGGTTCGGCGATACGTAAATATCGTCAGGACCGGCCAGGTAATTCGCTTCCGGGCTGCGCAGGAAGCCGAAACCGTCAGCCAGCACTTCGATCGTGCCCTGTCCGATGATCTCTTCGCCATCCTCGGCCAATTCCTTGAGGATCGCGAACATCAGGTCCTGACGGCGCATCGTCGATGCGGCTTCAACCTCAAGCTCTTCGGCCATTTCGACCAGCTCGGCAGGGGTTTTCTTCTTGAGTTCTTTAAGATGCATTTCTTTGGTATTTCCGATGGTTGCGCACAGGCGCAGGCTGTGAATGGCCGGTCGATCGATGGGCTTGGAGAAAGCGGATCGCGGCGCGCCATTCCTGTTGCGCGCCCATGCCGGACAATGCCTAGATAGGCCGTTAGGCGAAGGTGGTCAACGCAGGATCAGAACGGTTTCACGATTACCATGATGGCGATCAGCACCGTGGCGATGCCCGGCACCTCGTTCAGGATCCGCAGGCGCTTGCCTTCCAGGCGCCGAACCCCTCGCGCCAGATCGGCGGCATAACCGGCCATCCAGACGTTATAGGCGCTCAGGATCAGCACCAGGCCCAGCTTGGCGTGAAACCACGGCTGGGTGAAGGCGCCGATGGAAAGGGCCAAAGTCAGGCCAAACAGCCAGGTCAGCGCCATGGCCGGCCAAAGGATGATACGCAGCAGGCGCCGCTCACGCTCAACCCAGCGAGCCTCTTCGGACGAGCCCGGATCGGCTTCCTGGTGGTAGACAAAAAAGCGCGGCAGCATGAACAGCCCCGCCATCCAGAAGATCACGAAAGTGACATGGCCAGCCTTGAGCCACAGATAGGTCATCGAGAGTACCCACGATAGCATTGGAACAGCATACTAGCGCTTCCAGCCGCGCACCAGCGCCAGCAATTGCCCGACATGCTCGACCGGCGTGGTCTGGCCAATGCCATGGCCCAGGTTGAACACGTGCGGGCGGTCGGCAAAGGCTTCAAGGATGCGCAGCGTCTGGCTTTCGAGTTCAGCACCGCCAGCCAGCAACAAAAGTGGATCAAGGTTGCCCTGGACCGGCATGCCCGCGGGCAATTCCCGCGCGGCCCACAGCGGATCGATCGTTTCATCGATCCCGATCGCGTCCACTGCGGTCTCACGCGCATAGGCCGCCAGCTTTTCGCCGGCCCCTTTGGGGAAGCCGATCACCGGCACATTGGGATAGCGCGCCTTCATCTGGCGCACGATCGCCGCATTGGGCGCGATGACCCAGCGTTCGAATTCACTGGGGGCAAGGCTGCCCGACCAGGAATCAAACAACTGCACTGCTTCGGCCCCAGCCTCGATCTGACCGATCAGGTATTGGACCGTCACGCTGACGATGGCGTCAATGATCGCCTGAAAGCCTGCGCGGTCACGATAGGCCATGGCGCGGGTATCATGCTGGTCACGGCTGCCTTCACCAGCCACCATATAGGTCGCAACCGTCCAGGGGCTTCCCGCAAAGCCCAGCAGGGTCTTGTCAGCCGGCAAGGCCGCCTTCACCTGACGGACGGTCTCATAGATCGGGTTTAGGCGTTCTGGCACCGCCGATAGGCTCGCCAGCGACGCATCGAGCAGGCGGGGCGAGAGGTGTGGGCCTTCACCCACCAGGAATTGCAGGTCCTGCCCCATGGCATAGGGCACGATCAGGATGTCCGAGAACAGGATCGCCCCATCGAAACCGAACCGGCGAATTGGCTGGAGCGTGATCTCGGCCGCGGCCTCGCTATCATAGACCAGGTTCAGGAACCCGCCCTTGCTGGCCCGCAAGGCGCGGTATTCGGGCAGGTAACGCCCAGCCTGGCGCATCAGCCAAACTGGCCGCTCAACCGTGTTTTCGCCAGAAAGAGTACGCAGGAGCAAGCCGGGCATCGCGGATTCCAATCCAATTCAAATTAGATTCTTATAAGGTTTTTGTAGGTTGTTGGCCCTGTGGAAAGCGGGGATTGGCGCCCCTTGCCTGAATTGTCCCGGGCTGAACAGGGGCAAGCGGAGATGCGAATCCGTGCCGGGCCGCGTCAAGCAGAGGTTGTCCCCACTGTCCCCAGCCTGTGGGAATCGTTTTCCCCTTGTCCACAAGCACTGGGCGGAGGGGCCGGAAGCGGGCAGGGAATCTGTCCCCGAACTTGTCCCGAGGCTTCTCCCGTGGTTTATGCCGCAGACTGTCCACAGAGGTAGCCCAACAGCCCGATGCCGCGCCTCCACCTTCACCTCTTGTCCGATTCCACCGGCGAAACACTGGAGATGATCGCCAAGGCCGCGCTGGCCCAGTTCGAGGGTGCCGAAGTCAGCCGCCACTTCTGGCCGATGGTCCGCTCGCTTCAGCACCTGGATCGGATCATGGGTGAGGTCGCCAGCAATCCGGGGCTGGTGTTCTTCACCCTGGCCAATGCTGACATTCGCACCCGGCTGGAAGAACGGTGTCGCGCGCTCGGGCTTCCGGTCGTGCCAGTGCTGGATCGGGCGGTCGATGCGCTGGAATCCGCGCTGGGCCAGCATCCCCATGCCAGGCCGGGGCGACAGCACGCGATGGACGCCGCCTATTTCGCGCGGGTCGATGCCATTCACTTTACGATTGCCCATGATGACGGGGTTGCCTGGGAAGATTGGGAAGAGGCGGACATTGTCCTGGCAGGTGTTTCGCGCAGTTCAAAGACGCCGACCTCAATCTATCTGGCCAACCGGGGTTACAAGGTTGCCAACATTCCGATCGTGGTCGAAAGCCCACCACCACCGGCGCTGTTCGGGTTGAAGCATCCGCTGGTCATCGGCCTGACCACCGCGCCCGAACGCCTGGTCCAGGTCCGCCGCAACCGGCTGCTCTCGCTCAACCAGGCGCCGGAAACAGCCTATGTCGATCAGGATCAGGTTACCCGCGAAGTCCAGTATGCCCGGCGGATGTTTGCCGATAACGGCTGGCCGGTGATCGACGTCACCCGGCGATCGATCGAGGAAACTGCCGCCGCCGTGATCAATATCTACAACGAAGCCCACGCCGGGGAGGAACAGCGATGACCGCGCTGATTCTCGCTTCGCAAAGCGCCTCACGCCGGGCGATGCTGACCGATGCCGGGGTGCCGTTCACGGCCCGCCCGGCCGATGTCGATGAGCGGGCGCTGGAAGCCGGGCTGGTCGATGCGGAGCCCCGCGCGGTTGCGCTCGCCCTCGCCCGGGCCAAGGCCCTGGCGGTGGCGGAGGGCGGGGCCGATTGGGTCCTCGGCAGTGACTCGCTGGTCTGCGTTGCTGGCCACCGTTTCAACAAGCCGCGCAGTCGCGAGGAAGCAGCCGCGCATTTGCGGTTCTTCTCGGGCAAGGTGATGGAACTCCACAGCGCCGCCGCCCTGGCGCGCGGCGCGCAGGTCGATTGGGACCATGCCGATGTCGCGCGGCTGCAAGTGCGCGAGCTGTCTGATTCCTTCATTGAGCGTTACCTTGTAGCCGAATGGCCCGCGGTCAGCGGCTGCGTTGGCGTGTTTCGGATTGAGGCGCTGGGGGTGCAACTGTTCGACAGCATCGACGGCAACCATTTTACCGTGCTGGGCATGCCCTTGTTGCCA
>JBEGJL010000149.1:0-3352 GCA_041184605.1 Pseudomonadota bacterium | reverse complement strand
GGCTTGGTGCCCAGCAGAACGAGTATTTCTCAAAGCTGCTCGGGTTCGAAACGGTCGAGGCGTACCTTAAGAACATGGCCGCCAAGAACCCTATGGGCCGACCCGGCCTGCCCAGCGATACGGCCGCAGCCTGTGCCTGGCTGGCCAGCGACGATGCCTTTTACGTCACGGGCGAGGCACTCAACGTCTCTGGCGGTGAGGAGATGCATTGATGCGCGAAGAACGGATGGACTTGCCAGGTGGCGCCAAGATGGCGCTTTCGGTGGTCGTCAATGTCGAGGAAGGCAGCGAACAGACCATCGCCCGTGGCGACAAGGGAATGGAGCCGGTCGACGAACTGGGCATCTTCATCAAGGCCCCGATCCGCAACTATTCGAACGAGAGCAATTACCTTTACGGGATCAAGGCCGGCGCTCCGCGCGTGGTCAAGCTGCTCAAGCAGTTCGAAATCATGGCAAGCTGGACCGTTGCCGCACTCAGCCTTGAGAATCATCCTGAAATTGCCGAGGCAATTGTCGAATTGGGGCATGAACCGGTTAGCCACGGCTGGCGCTGGGTTCACCAGTTCCGCCTGAATGAGGAGCAAGAGCGGGAGTTCATCCGCAAGGCCGTAGCCAGCATTGAAAAGACCTGCGGAGTGCGCCCCTATGGCTGGCTGTCGCGCTATATGCTGACCGACAACACCCGCCGCCTGCTGATCGAGGAGGGCTTTTCGTATCACATGGACGATTACAGCGGCGACGTGCCGTTCTGGGATCGCGAGACGGTACCGGGTCAGCCGATGGTGATCGTGCCGTACCAGCTCGATAACAATGATATGAAGATGTGGACCGATCCGGCCATGACCCCGGAACAGTGGCTGGCCTATGCCAAGCGCAATTTCGATCAAGTCTATCGCGAGGGCGTGGAGGGCAATCCCAAGATGATGAGCCTGGGGCTGCACCTGCGGATTATTGGTCGCCCCGGCCGGATCTGGGCGCTGGAGGAATTTTTCAAGCACGTCCGCCAGCACGACGGGGTGTGGGTGACCACCCGCAAGGCGATAGCCGATCATTATGCGGCGACGGTGCCAGCATGACCTTGCGCCTGACCACCGGGGAGCACGTTGCCCGCCTGTTTATTGACCGGCCGGACAAGCGCAATGCCTTCAACCAGGCGATGTGGGACGAATTGCCCGAGCTTGTGCTCAAGGCGATGGCCGATCCGGCCGTCCGGGTTCTGACGATCGAATCCGCCCATCCTGGCGTGTTTTGCGCCGGGGCGGATATTGCCGAATTGCTGGCCAACAAGGACGATGCCAATTGGCGGGCCGCCAACCAGGCCGCAATCAATCGTGCCCAGCACGTGCTCGCCCGGGCCGACAAGCCGGTGATTGCCTATATCGATGGCGATTGCGTGGGCGGAGGCTGCGGTATCGCGCTTGCGGCAGACATTCGCCTGGCCACGCCGCGGGCGCGGCTGGGGATCACGCCGGCCAAACTGGGGCTGGTCTACCCGCTGCACGATACCAAGTTGTTGGTCGATCTGGTCGGTCCCGGCCAAGCCAAGCGGATGCTTTATACCGGCATGCTGCTGGATGCGCACGAGGCGCTGCGGATCGGACTGGTCGATGAGGTGACTGACAGCCCGGGCCAGCTTGAAGCGCTGATTGCCGGCAATTCCTGCCATTCGACGACCGAAATGAAGCGGTTCGTTCGCCGAGTGCTGGACGGGCAGGCGGATGACGATGCCGATACTCTTTCGATCTTTGCCGCAGCTTTCACGGGTCCCGATTTTCTGGAAGGCACCAGCGCCTTCGTCGCTAAGCGCAAGCCGGAGTTCAAGTGATGTCCATTCCCCACGGAACGATCATGGGCGGCCTGTCCGTTGTGCCAAACCTGACTGCGGCATTGGCCGATTACCAGGGCGTGCTGAAGCTTGATCTGGTCCACGAAGGCCCGCTTTCACCAGAGCTTGCGGCAAGTTGGGGATGCCCAGCCAGCGCTGGTGCGCGCCACGCCGTTCTTCGGCCAAAGAGCGGCAACCCTTGCTGGTTCCGGCTGGTTGAACAACCTGACCACCCGCAGTTCAAGCCCACGACCACCTATGGCTGGGGGGCCTTTGAATGTACGGTTGAAGACGTTTTCGGCTGGCCGGAACGGTTGCAGGGCAGTGGCTTTACCATTGTAGGTGAGCCACGGGAACTGCCGGGAATGGATGCCTTCATCCCGATGCAGGTGCTCGGGACCGGCCGCGAAATGGTCTATCTGAACCAGGTCTTCAACAACATGGACAATGTTGACCTGCCCAAGGCCCAGTCGATCACAGACCGGATTTTTATCGTTATCCTGGGTACCCCCAGCCGGATCGAAAGCTGCCGCTGGTACCAGGAGCGGTTGGGGTTGGAGCCAGTAGATACCTTTGAACTGCCCTATGCCATGATCAACGATGCGTTTGGTCTGCCAGCGGATCACATATCCTCGCTGACCATGGTCCAGGCTGGTCGATTGCCGATTGTCGAGGTTGATGACTATCCCGAGCAGGCCAAGCCGCGCGCGCGGCATGCCGGGATGCTGCCGCCGGGCAATGCGCTGGTGACGCTGGCAATGCGCGATCTTGATGCGTGCAAGGTTGACTGGATCGAGCCGCCGGTGCGGCGCGATGGCGCGCTTTATGAAGGCCGTCGTGCCGGGACTTGCCTGGGCTATGCCGGAGAGCTGATTGAACTGGTGGAGGTAGGATAATGGCGCTCTATTGTATTCACGCGATCGATGGACCGAATGGTGCGGAGATCCGCCCACGGTTGATCGGGGCGCACCTGGCGCATGTCGAGGCGAACATTGATCGCTACTTCGTTGCCGGGCCGCTCAAGAATGCGGCTGGGCAGACGATCGGCTCGATGCTGGTGGTGGAAGCTGCGGATGAAGGCGACGCGCGGTCGTTCCTGAACGAGGATCCCTATGCCGGAGCCGGGCTGTGGAGCCATGTCCACATCGCGGCCTTTGCCGCAGTGGCTGGCAGCAGCGTGGGCGGGGCGGCCTGGAAAAAGTAGCCGCCCCGGTCCCGTGCCGGGTTACTTGACGCCCATTTCCTTGAGCAGGTTGGTCGCGCCATCGACCTTGTCCATGACCCACAGCATGTAACGGCTGTCGACATGGATGGTGCGGTTGATCGCGGGGTTGAAGCGCCAGTCGGAGATCACCCCGTCCAGCGTACCGTCAAAGGCCAGCCCGACCAATTCGCCCTTGGCGTTGAGCGTGGCAGAACCCGAATTGCCGCCGGTGATGTCGACCGTGGTCAGGTAATTGACCGGCAACGTGCCGAGTTCGGGCGCAACATAGTTGCCGTAATCCTTGGCCTTGACCAATTCGAC
>JBEGJL010000148.1:0-4081 GCA_041184605.1 Pseudomonadota bacterium | reverse complement strand
CCCCAGGTGATCGCACATCATCTGGTAGATCCGCGGATCGGGCTTGCGCACGCCGGCCTTGCTGCTTTCGATCACATGCTCAAACCGGGCGAAGACCTGCTCGTAAGCATCCTTGGCATCGCCGCTCCGCGCCATCCCGGCACCATGGCCGGCGGGAACATTGTTGGTGATGCAGGCCAGGCGATAGCCAGCCTGCTTCAGCCGGTCGAGCGCGCTGACCATCGCCGGGCGGATCGATCCGGACAGGACCGCCAGGACCGAGGCACCGTCCAGCTCATGCCCGATCGCGCGCGCCTCGGCGGCAAACAGCGCATCGAAAGCGGCGGCATCGATTTCGGCGCGTTCGAACAGGGCCCAGGCATTGCTGTCGGGGTTGGTGGCGTTGATCTGCCGGACCAGGTTTTGCGGCAGGCCGCGCTCGGCCTCCAACCGGTTGAACGCCTCAAACGGCGAAGCGGTGATGACGCCGCCAAAGTCAAAGATCACGGCCTCGAATTTGCCCGCCATTGGTCGCTTATCCCCGCACAATTTGCTCGCCCAGCACTGGCCGATGCCGGGGCCAAGTGCAAGCGTACCGATTTGACCTGAATCATGGACGGGAAAACACGTGGGGCCTAACCTCTGGCGTGAAAGGAGAGGGGTTATGCGATCGATTCTTGTCCAGGCAGGCCGTGATGCGGGAATGGGGGCGCGGCTTGATACGGCGATGGACCTTGCCCGCGTGCACGGGGGGCATCTGACGGTGCTGGTTGATACGCCAGTCGATAAATATGTGACGGTCGACCCCTATGGCGGGGCAATCCTGGCGCGCGAAGCGCTCGAAACCGCGCTGAAGGAAGATGACGCGCTGGCCGCCGCCTTTGGAGAGCGGCTGGCCCGCGATGACGTGCCTTTCGATGTGGCCCAGTCCGAACTGCCGCAGATCGACGCACTGGTTCGCAGCGGCGATCTGGCGGACTTGATGGTCATTTCGCGCAGCAGTGGATTGGCCGGGGATCTATCGCTCAATGCATCCTGCCCGGTGCTCGCGCTGCCGGACCATACGCCCTTGCGGTTGCCGCTTGGCACGGTCTGCATCGCCTGGGATGGCGGCAGCGAGGCGGCGCGGGCGATGAAGGCGGCGGTGCCCCTGTTGCAAGGCGCGCAAGATGTGCGGGTGCTGACCGTCGCCAGCGATAAGCCCAATGGCTTCCCCGCGACCGAGGCATTGCGCTACCTTGCGCGCCACGGCGTGAAGGCCGAACTGGCCGAGCTGGAACAGGGCAACTCGGTTGAGGAAACCCTTGCGGCGGAAGTAGCCCGGCTGGGCGCCGGGCTGGTGGTCATGGGGGCCTACAGCCATAGCCGCTTGCGCGAGTTTCTGTTTGGCGGTGTGACCCGTTTCTTCCTTGATGACCTGACCGCACCGCCGTTGCTGATTGCGCACTAGCTTGCTGCAATGCAGCAGGACGGAGTCATAAAATTGCGCGGCGGGTCAGGCCTTGCTTGGCGGTTATCTCCAATCGCCTGCTTTAGCGCGACTTGCGGACAATCGAAACTAAGTTGCAAATTACGCAACAGGCTTTGCCCTTTTCGCACTTGCACAAAATGCGGCACTGCACCATTTAGAGCCTGCCTTTCAGGCATCCTCTCCCAAAACTTCCAAAGGCCCGGTCGGCAACGATCGGGCCTCTCTTTTTTCTGGTGTTCTACCGGCTGGTCGATCCAGCAGCGGTGCTAAGCGGGCCTTGCCCCGCTGCCGCGACCGCCGCGCAGCGCATATTCCTGGGTGCCGCGGTGGAGCACGTCGTCCACGTCGATCACGGCCGAATTGGCATAGGTGAAGCCGGGACCAAGGGCGCGATAGAGCCGGTCAAAGTCGCGATCGACGGTGTCGTGATAGAGCTCACCAAAGTTCTCGATCACGAAGTAGGTCGGCTGGAGATCGTCGATCACGTAGTCGGTCCGCATCACCCGATCGACGTTGAGCATGATCCGGTTGGGGCTTTTCGCCTCGACCGAAAAGACCGTCTCGGTCGGGCCGGAGAGGATCCCGGCACCGTAGGCGCGCAGTCCGTCCGCCTCCAGGATCAGCCCGAACTCGACAGTGTACCAATAGAGCGCGCCCAGCGCCTTGAGCCGGTTATAGCGCATCGCCTTCCACCCGGCGCGGCCATATTCCTGCATGTAATCGGCAAAGACCGGGTCGGTCAGCATCGGCACGTGGCCGAACACATCGTGGAACACGTCAGGTTCCTGGATGTAGTCAAAGGTTTCACGCGTGCGGATGAAGTTGCCCGCCGGAAAGCGGCGGTTGGCCAGGTGCCAGAAGAACACGTGATCGGGGATCAGCATCGGCACCGGGACCACTGACCAGCCCGTCAGCCCGCTCAATTCCTCTGACAGCCGGCCAAAATCGGGCACCCCGCCACGCCCAAGGTTCAACCGTTCAAGCCCCGCCATGAAGGCCGTCGCGGCGCGGCCCGGCAGAACCTGCATCTGGCGGGCATAGAGATCGTCCCAGATGCGGTGTTCTTCGGCAGTATATCCGCGCTGGGCCGGTTCCAGCCAGTCCTCCCCGACCTGGGGCGGACGCTGCAAGGGCGCAGTGAACACGTCCGGCCCGGGATCGGGCAGCCGGGTGAAGTCGGTCTGGTCGAAGGCGGCGATTTCGGACATAGTTTCAAATGCAACTTTAGCACCACGCAGGATTACCTGCAATTGGGTCCTGTTCACCGCGCGCCAGCCTTGACTCTGCGGGCCTTCTGGGCCAATGGCCCGCTCCGTGAAGGGCGGCCCGCGCGGTCGCCCGCTTGGTTTTTGCGGCTTTCGGGCCGAATCGATTAGACAGGACCTACGCCATGGCGAAGCCCGCAACCGTCAAGATCCGGCTGGTTTCCACCGCCGACACCGGCTTCTTCTACGTGACGAAGAAGAACCCGCGCAACACCACCGAAAAGATGGTGTTCAACAAGTATGACCCGGTCGTGCGCAAGCACGTCGAGTTCAAGGAAGCCAAGATCAAGTAAGGTTCACTGGCGGTTCAAGGCTGTGCTGCTACAAGCCCGGCCATGACTTTCAGAATGACCTTCGGATCGCTTGCAAGTGCCGCCGCTTCGGCGGCGCTTGTCGTTTCTGCCCCAGCCCAGGCCGATGATGCGGCCGATCTGGCCAGCGCGGTCACCGCGCTGCGCGCCATCACCACCATGCGCGCCGATTTCATCCAGGCTGATACCCAGGGTCAGCGGGTCGGCGGGGTGCTGACGCTGAAGCGCCCCGGCAAGATCCGTTTCCAGTACGAAAAGGGCGTGCCGATGCTGATCGTGTCCGACGGCAGCGCGTTGACCTTTGTCGATTACGAAGTGCGCCAGGTCCAGCGCTGGCCGATCAAGAACAGCCCCTTGGGTGCCCTGCTCGATCCCAATCGAGATGTCGGCAAATATGGCCGCGTCATGCCCACCGGCAGCGATCGGATCGTCAGCATCGAGGTCCGCGACCGGGCGCGGCCCGAATATGGCGTGATCACGCTGGTCTTCACCCGCAAGGCCAGTGCGCCGGGCGGACTGGAACTGTCGAGCTGGGCGGCGCTGGATTCGCAGAAGCGCCGCACGATCGTCAGCCTGTCGAATCAGCAATATGGCATCGACGTGCCGGACAACGCCTTCCGCTATAACGATCCACGATCGCCGGTTCGTCGATGACAATTAACGGCCTGTCGCGGACCGTGCGACTGGTGCGACAAATTGCGACCAGTTGCTGACGATTGTTCATGGGCCAGCAAGTCAAAACGGCCTAGAAAGGTCATCGACGGCGCGGTTTGAGACGGGTTTCCCCCCTGTTGCCCAAGTCTCCTGTAGGCTGCGCCGCCAAAGCGTGACGAACGCACCAAGGAACCCTCGGTCCAATGCCCCCGGACCGAGGGTTTTCCTTTGGCTCGGGCCGGATTGGCTGAAGCCGGGCTGCGAACGGCACTGGCCTGCGCTTCCGGTGCTCACGACCTTCACGGTCGCTGCGCGCCGGTTCTCGTCCAGCGCCATTCTCGCTCCGGCTTGAGCCAATCCGATCCCGAGCCAGGTCGCGCAAGCTTCAAGGGGTGTTGCGG
>JBEGJL010000147.1:0-6804 GCA_041184605.1 Pseudomonadota bacterium | reverse complement strand
GGTGGACAAATTTCTCAGCATCATCCCCATGGGCCGCGCCGCTGACATGGCCGAGGTGGCCTCGATGGTCAGCTACGTCGCTTCCGACCAGGCCTCGTTCGTCACCGGGCAGGTGATCAGTGTCAACGGCGGCAGTACGATGCGCTGATGACAGGCGTGAAACCCGCGATGACTCTGGCAGATTCGATGGGCACCGACTGGCCGCGCGTTGCGCTGCTGATGCTGTGTGGCGTGTTTGTGGCCACCCAGGTCGGCAAGCTGCCGCCCGCCATGCCCGGGCTGCGTGAACACTTCGGCGCGAGCCTGGTGCAGCTGGGCTGGATTTCCTCGGTGTTCAATCTGGTCGCCGCGCTCGTCGCGCTGGCCACCGGTCTGGTCGCCGACCGCGTCGGGCTGCGGACCATGCTCAAGCTCGGCCTGCTGGCGCTGGGGATGGGCGCCCTGCTCGGCGCCAGCAGTGGCGGTATCGGCTGGCTACTGGTGTCGCGGGTGATGGAAGGTCTCGGCTTTGTCGGCATCGTCGTGGCCGCTCCGGCGCTGATGCGCGAGGCGGCCGGGCTGTCCGCCAGCGCCTGGTGCTCGGCTTGTGGAGCAGCTACATGGCGTTGGGCATGACGGCGATGCTGCTGGCCGCACCGTGGTTGATCGGCCTGATGGGCTGGCGCGGCGGGTGGTGGACCGGGGTGATGGGGTCAGCGCTGCTGTTGCTGGTGGTCTTGCGTGTTTTTCCGGGCAGCGGGCGCGCATCAGCGGCGCCGCAGGCCGCCTCCAGCCTGTTGCACGGTCTGCGCGTGGCCACGCCGTGGTTGCTGGCCGGCTGCTTCGCCATCTACACGCTGCAATGGATGGCGATGATGGTGTGGCTACCCACGTTCCTGTACGATGAATTCCAATTCGGCCTGGGGCAGGCCACCGTAATTGTCGCGGTCGTGATCGTTGCCAACGCGCCGGGCAATTGGCTGGGTGGCTACCTGTCACAGCGTGGCCTGGCGCCTGCGCGCCTGATTCTGGCCTCCGGCCTGGTGATGGGGGTGACTGGCTGGGCTGCTTTCGCCGCTGATCTCGATCCGGCGTTGCGCTTTGCGCTGTGCGTGGTGTTCTCCTTCATTGGCGGTGTGCTGCCGGCCTCCATCTATGCCTGTGTGCCAGCCGTCGCCGCGCGGCAGCAGAACTTTGCTTCCGTCAACGGTCTGGTGGTGCAAGCGTCGAATATCGGTGCGCTGCTGGGCCCGCCGCTGGCGGCGGCCCTGGTGGTGAGCAGCGGCTGGCGCGGGGTCGGACCGGTCTACCTCATGACGGCTGCGGTGTCGGCGCTGCTGATCGTGCTGGCCGCACGGGCCCCTGAAATGCGGCCGACTGCAAGCGCGAGGAGGGTTCATGGCTAAACTGTTCAACGCAACGCACGCAACGCACGCAACGCACGCGACGCGCGGCAGGGCGCCGACGGGGGTGCGGCCCAAGGTGCGGCGCACGCAGGAGGCGCGCAGCGACGAGATGAAGCAGCGCATCCTTGCCGCGGCCTTTGAGGTGTTGAAGGAGGGCGGCATCGCCGGTTTCACCACGCCCGAAGTCGCGCGTCGCGCAGGCGTTTCGCGCGGCGCGCAGGTGCACCACTTTCCAAGCAAGCACGAACTCGTGGTCGCGGCCATGGAGCATGTGTTCCAGTTGGCGCTCGCGCATGGTCTGGAGCTGGCGAAAACCGCGAAGCAGTCGAATCGACCGCTCGAGGCCTTGATCAAGGACGCGTCGGCGTTTTATTTCAGCGACTATTTTTATGTCGGGCTGGACATGCTGCTGGCCGGCGCCAAGGACCCGGCGCTCAAGGACGCCGCCGTGCAGGTGGTGTGCAATTACAGGCGGCCGGTCGAGCAGGCGTGGTTGTCGGTGATGCGCGAACTTGGTCTGCCGGAGGCGGTCTCCGAAGATCTGTTGCTGCTCACCGTCAGCCTGGTGCGCGGCCTGGGCATTCGTGCGCTGTGGTCGCCCGAGACCGAGCGCGTGGCGCGATTGCTGTCGTTGTGGCAGGACATGGTGGGCGGCTACATCAAGTCCACCGGCCCGTTGCTGCACCAACCCGAACCTCTCCAGGAGCGCTGATGATGAAACCCTCAGCCATCCCCGCTGGCAATGTCGACATGCATACGCACGTCGTGCCAGCGGAGTTTCCGTCCTATCTCGGCCACCGGCTGGGCGTGCGCTGGCCGTCGATGGCCGAGGCGCAGCCCTGCCACCGTCACGTGATGCTCGACGGCAAGGTCTATCGCACCGTGTCGCACCAATGCTGGGACTGTGCCGTGCGGCTGGCCGACATGGACGCCATGGGCATCGCGCGGCAGGTGCTCTCGCCCATGCCCGAGTTGCTGTCGTATGGGCTGGACGGTGACGACGGGCAGGTCTTGTCGCGCTTTCTGAATGAGGCGATTGCCGGCATGGTGCAGGCGGCGCCGACCCGCTTCACGGGCCTGGGCGCGGTGCCGCTGCAGGACGTGGATATGGCGATCCGGGAGCTGGATTTTCTGCTGCATCAGCTCGGTCTGGCCGGGGTCGAGATCGGCAGCAACATCAACGGCGTGAGCATCGGCGATGCACGCTTTCTGCCGTTCTTCGAGGCCGCCGAACGCTGGGGCGCCGCCATCTTCGTGCATGCTCTGCGGCCGGCCGGAATGGAGAGGTTGGTGGGCCCCCCCATTCTTGAGCAGGCGCTGGCCTTCCCGGGCGAGGTCGGTCTGGCTGCGGCTTCGATGCTGACAGGCGGCACGCTGGCGCGCTGTCCGCGCCTGCGCATCGCTTTCAGCCACGGCGGCGGCACGCTGGCGCAGTTACTGCCCCGCCTGCAGCATGCCTGGGCCTGCTTCCCGGCGCTGCAGGCGGCGATGCCGACGGCGCCGCGCGAAGCCGCCCGCACCCTGTATTACGACGATCTGGTTTACGACAGCACCACCATCGCCTACCTGCTGCAGACCTTCGGGCCGACGCAGCTCATGCTTGGCAGCGACTACCCGTTCGCGATCATGGACCCGGACCCGGTCGGCCGCCTAGCCGCCCTGACGCTGGACGAGCCGGTGCGGGCACTGCTGCGCCACGGCAACGCGACGCGCTGGCTGGGCTTGGAGGCGCGCCATGAGGGTTGATCGACACCGGGATGCTGGTTAACACCTATTCTTTTTTTATTCTTATTGAGTGAAAATATTTAGATTTATAGGTGATGGGCAGTGAATGATCTAAGCAGGATGATGGCGGCGGCAACGCCGATGGATGCCGCCAACCGGCCCCCGGTGGGTGTGGTAGTTGGCGACCCCTGCGGCGTGGGGCCGGAGGTGGTGGCCAAGGCCTGGGCGTCGGGTCGGCTGCATGCGGTGTGCCGTCCGGTGCTGATCGGTAGTGCCGCCGCCATGCGGCAGGCGCTCCAGATCGCCGGGTTGACGGCGAGTGTGCGCGTGGTCGCCGGGCCTGAGGACATTCTGGACAGCAGCGATGTGCTCGACATCATCGACTCAGGCGCACTGGCGCCGGCCGACATCACCCCGGGCGTTGACAACGCAGCCTGCGGCCTGGCGGTTGCCACCTGGCTGGACGAAGCCGACCGCCTGGCGCGGGTCGGTCGCTTGGGGGGCACCGTCATGGGACCGATCAGCGCCGAGGCCATGGGCATGGCCGGGGTGCTGGACCGCGTCATCCACGTCAAGCCCGGCGAGAGTTATCTGCTGCTGGCCTCGGGCCCGCTGCGGGTGGCGCACTTGACCGACCACCTGCCGTTGCGCGACGTCTCCGCCCTGATCGCGGCCGAGTTGATCACGCGCGCCTTGCACCAGCTCAATGCCGCGCTGCGCCAGTGGGGCATCGCCCAGCCGCGCATCGCGGTGGCGGGCTTCAACCCCCATGCCAAGGGTCTGGAAGACGAAACGCAGATTGCGCCGGGCGTGGCGCAGGCCCGCGTCGAGGGCATTGACGTGGTCGGTCCGGTCAGCCCCGACACCGTGTTCCGCCAGGGCATCGAGGGCCGTTACGACCTGATTCTTGCCATGTACCACGACCAGGGCCATATCGCGATCAAGACCTGGGGCTTTTCCGGCAACATCGCGCTGGTCGTCGGACCACCCTATGTCCACGTCACGGTGGCGCATGGAACCGCCTATGACATCGTGGGGCGTGGCGTGGCGGACCCGTCGATGGTGCTTAACGCCATTCTCACCGCCGCCTCGCTGGCGGCCGGGCGTGGCTTTGCCAGCCTGGCATGAGCATGACCATGCGCCTTGAAACAACTTTATCTGAAAATCAGGAGTCTTTTGTGAGTATTGCGAGTGTTACCCAGCCCATGACCTTCATCGCGCGCACCACGGACGTGGAGCCCGGTTGCGCCCTGCAGGTCAATCTCGGGGGGCGTCCACCCCTGGCCTTGGTGCGCCTGGACAATGAGTTTTTCGTGATCAATGACACCTGCACCCACGGCGAAGCGTCTTTGTCGGACGGTGAAATCGTCAATGGTGACATCGAGTGTCCGTTTCACAGTGGCTGCTTTGATATCCGTACCGGTGCCGTGACCGCCTTTCCGTGCGCCAAGGCCTTGACGGTGTATCCGGTCAAGGTCGAAGACGACCAGGTGTTCGCGGCGCTCGATGCCGGCACCTGCGCCGATACCCCGGTCTGAATTTTTTATTGTGATGGAGGCTAACCCGCTTCCGGTCGATCAACCTGAAGGAGAACATATGATGGATACTGCCCCGAAACCCCTGCTGGACGAGTTCATTCACCACGAAGACGGTCTGCGTGCTGTTGACCGTCGCATCTTTGTTGACCCGGAACTGTTCGAGCTTGAACAAAGCCGGATCTGGGAGAAAGTCTGGGTCTACGTCGCGCACGAGAGCCAGTTGCCCAAACCCAAGGACTACCTCACCAGCTGGATCGGTCGCGCACCGATTGTCGTCAACCGCGACAAGACCGGTCAACTCAATGCCTTCGTCAATATCTGTTCGCACCGCGGCGCCACGCTGTGCCGCACCTCCAAGGGCAGCGCCAGCAACTTCGTCTGCTCGTTCCACGGCTGGGCTTTTGATGCCCAGGGCAATCTGCTGTCGGCGATGAACGAGGAAGGGGCAGGCTACCCCGAGGGCTTTGACAAGAGCAAGCGCGGCCTGACCAAGGTGCGGCTGGAGAGCTACCGTGGTTTTCTGTTCGCCACGCTGAACCAGCAGGCCGAGCCGCTGGAAGACTACCTGGCCGAGAGCAAAACCTTCATCGACATCGTGGTCGATCAGTCGCCCAAGGGCATCGAGGTGCTTAAAGGCCGCTCGGTCTATACCTTCAACGGCAACTGGAAGATGCAGGCCGAAAACGGCGTCGATGGCAACCACGTCGACACGGTCCACGCCAACTACGTGCAGATGATCAAGAACCGGGCCAAGATTAACGCCGCGGGCCAGCCCCTTAAGGTCATGGCGGTGGGCGACTTCAACCGTTTTCGCGGGGGCTACTACGACCTCGGCAAGGGCCACACGCTGCTGTGGTCCACCGTCACCAATCCGCAGGACCGGCCGGTCTACGCGCGCCGCGAAGAACTGGCTGAGCGCATGGGCCAGGAGAAGTCGGACTGGGCCATTAGCCGCTCACGCAATCTGCTGATTTACCCCAACATGTTCCTGATGGACCAGATGGGTACGCAGATCCGCATGTTCCGGCCGCTGTCGGTCGACAAGACCGAGGTCACGATTTACTGCTTTGCGCCCGTGGGCGAAGCGCCGGTCGAGCGCACCAAGCGCATCCGCCAGTACGAGGACTTCTTCAACGCCTCCGGCATGGCCACGTCCGATGACCTGACGGAATTCAACGAGACGCAGAAGGGCTGCAACAATCACAGTGTCATCCGCTGGAGCGACATGTCTCGCGGTATGGCGCACGAGCTTGCTGGCCCCGATGACCTTGCAAGCGGATTGGGCATCACACCGGCATCCAGTGGTGTGAAGGCATCTGACGAAGGTATTTTTGTTGCCCAGCACCAGCGCTGGGCCGAGCTGATGAAGACACCAAGCATGGGAGACAAATCATGAGCGATAGCGCATTGCTGAATTCTGTGACCGCCTTGCTGTACCGCGAGGCCGAATATGTCGATGAGCGCCGCTGGGACGAATGGCTGGCCCTGTTCGACCCCCAGGCGGAGTACTGGATTCCGTCCTGGGATTCAGAAGATGAGTACACCCGCGACCCGCAGACCGAAATCTCGCTGATGTACTACGGCGACCGCACCGGCCTGGAAGACCGCGTGTTCCGGCTGCGCACCGGCCGCTCGGCCGCCTCCACGCCGCTGCCGCGCACCTGCCACATCGTGTCGAACGTGCGTGCCACACTGGACGCCGAGGGCCGCTGCAGCGTCAAGGCGAACTGGGTCACGCATCTTTTCCGCAACAGTATCTCGCAGAGCTTTTACGGGCACTATGAATACCTGCTTCTGCCGCAGGCCAAGGATTTGGGCAGCGACTGGCGCATTGGCAAGAAGAAGATCCTCGTGCTGAATGACCTGATCGATACAGTACTCGACATTTACAGCGTCTGACGCGATTCATGGAGGGCCCATGGCCACAACCAAAAAGACAGAAAAAAAGCCCGCGACAAAGGTCGCAACAAAGGCCGAGCCCCACCGCAGCCGCTTGCGCTTTACCGGAAAAACGGCCGTCATCACCGGCGCAGCGCAGGGCATCGGCCGTGCCGTGGCACGGGCCATGGCGGAGGAGGGCGCCCACGTCGTGCTGGTCGATCGCTCGAAGATCGTGCAGGAAGTGCGTGACGAGTTGCTGGCTGCGGGCCACCGTG
>JBEGJL010000146.1:0-4186 GCA_041184605.1 Pseudomonadota bacterium | reverse complement strand
GATAGCCCCGCCTTTACCGCAGCCAAGCGACAAGCCAGTTCGCTGGTGGTTGAGGTTGCGGCATTGGAGGATGACAAGCGGACTGCGCTGGCCTTCCACAAGCTTTCCGCGGTTACCGCGGCCCCGCCGATCATCGATCGCACCAATCAGGCGGACCGTCCGTTGCTGACCAAGCTGCTGGCTGAGACGAAGACTCCGCCTGAACGGTTTAACCAGATGGACACCTGGGCGGCGGCACTGGCGCTGGCGCAAGCGATCTCCGCCGGTAGCGGCGATGATAGCGGCAACGGGGCCGACCGCCTGATCCTGAAGGAGATGCGCGGCAAGCCGATCAAGGAATTTGAAGGCGCGGAGCGGCAGCTGGCCATCTTCGATGCCCTGCCGGACAACGAGCAACGCGATCTGCTTTCGGCGGTCATCCGTTCGGCAGCGACCGCCCGCAAGGACGGCAGGGCCTTGCAGCAGGCGTGGCTGCGCGGCGATGTCTCCGCGCTTGAGGCGCTGGACCACGATGGATTGCTGGCCGATCCGGAATTGCGGGACGTGCTGCTGATCCAGCGCAATGCGGACTGGGTAAGCCAGCTGTCAGCCATGCTGAAACGGGGCGAGAAACCGCTCGTTGCTGTCGGCGCGCTGCATCTGGTTGGCAAGGACGGGCTTGTTGCCCGGCTGCAGGCGCAGGGATTCACGGTTACCCGCCTGCAATAGCCTTGCATTTCGCGGCCATTGCCGGTAACGGCCCGCGCTTCCCGTCATGGTCATCCCTGGAGGCGTGGCGGAGAAGAACTATAATCCAGAGTTTTGAAAGGCAATGCAATGAGCGATACGCTGCACCTGCCGGCCGAGACGCGCGAACGGGCTGGCAAGGGAGCCTCCCGTGATCTGCGTCGTAATGGCCGCGTCCCCGCCGTCGTCTATGGCAACAATGAAGAGCCCCTGGCGATCCACGTCGAAGAAAAGCTGCTGGTCAAGCAGCTCGGCACCGGCCACTTCTTCAACTCGATCGTTGAGGTCGAAGTTGGCGGCAAGACCGTGCGCACGCTCCCCAAGGACGTTGCCTTCCACCCCGTCACCGATCGTCCGATCCACGCTGACTTCCTGCGCGTTTCGAAGGACCACAAGGTTCACGTGAACGTGCCGGTGCACTTCGCCAACGAAGATGCATCGCCGGGCCTGAAGCGCGGTGGCGTGCTCAACATCGTGCTGCACGATCTTGACGTCGTCTGCTCGCCCGACAACATCCCTGACGAAGTCGTGATCGACGTGACCGGCCTTGAAGTCGGCGCCTCGATCCACATCCACGACGTCAAGCTGCCGGCCGGCGTTACCGCCGCCCACGCCGATCGCGACGACACTGTTGCCACGATCGTCGCGCCTTCGGGCCTGCGCAGCGAAGAAGGCGACAACAGCAAGACCGAAGCCGGCGAATAAGCCCTTCAGGTTGACCGGGGCGGCCCTGCTACCCCACAGAAGCCGGACCGCAGCGATGCGGTCCGGTTTTCTTTTGACCGTACCAGTTTGGGAGAACGCGCGTGCAGCTCTGGGTCGGCCTGGGCAATCCTGGCCCGCAATACGCCCTGCATCGGCACAATGTCGGCTTCATGGCGCTCGACGCCATCGCCGAAGTGCACAGCTTCGGGCCCGAGACGAAGAAGTTCCAGGGCTGGCTGCGCGAAGGCCGGATCGGCGGGCAGAAGGTGCTGTTGCTGAAGCCCGCGACCTTCATGAACGAAAGCGGCCGCTCGGTCAGCGAAGCGCTGCGGTTTTACAAGCTGGGCGTCGACGCGCTCACTGTGTTCCATGACGAGCTCGATCTTGCGCCGTTCAAGGTCAAGGTCCGTCAGGGCGGCGGTCTGGCCGGGCACAACGGTTTGCGCTCGATTGACCAGCACCTCGGCCCCGATTTCCGCCGTGTGCGGATCGGGATTGGCCACCCCGGGCACAAGGACCGCGTAACCGGCCACGTCCTGGGCAATTACGCCAAGGCCGAAATGGACGATCTGGCGGACATGCTGGGCGGGATTGCCGCCGAGGCCGAATGGCTGGCCAAGGGCGAGGATACCCGCTTCATGAGCGATCTGGCCTTGCGCTTGCAGGATTGAGCGCGGGCAAGGAAAAAGGGACCGGGGCTTAACCCGATCCCTCCCCCGTTTTGCTTAATCTGCTGCGTCAGGCGGCGAGAGGCGCCATGTTCACGCTCGTATTGACCCGACGGCGACGGGCGAACGCCATGCCCAGGACGCCGAGCCCCATCAAGCCAACCATGCCGGGCTCAGGGACGGACGTGCCGCCGCTTGAGCTCGGAACGGTCTGCCAAGAGACCGCCTTGTAGACGTAATCGCCAATGTTCGTGCATTTATCACAGCCGGCCGGCCCCCAATAGGACCACAGCATCACGGAAAACGGATCACCTGTAACCGCGCCCGTCTTGAAACGCTGTTCGTGAACCTTTGTCGGGAAATAGACTTTCCCATCCGATCCGGTGATTGTGGATGTCGGCGAGAGGGTAACCCCGTAGTCGGCTGATCGAAGACCGACATATCCGTCAGGAACATCCAGGTTAAAGCTAGCCAGACCTGCACCTGAAAAAGTGGCGTTGATCGCGCCACCGATCCAGGTTCCGATCATTGTCTCGGTGTTGATGGTAACCTTCGAGTTATCGGACATCGACAGTTCGTAGACCGTCGCCGAAGCGGGCATCGCCATGGCCAGGGCCGTCATTGTGACCGTTCCGGCAAAAAACTTCTTGATCATATCCGTTCTCCAATCAGCGCTATCGCTGTTTCGTCATGGATCGCGACCCGCCCCCTGATTTAACTGATGTTTAAGGCGAATTTCCTACCATCCAGATGGAACGGTAGGCCTGCCGTCATCGGGGTTGCAACGCATGAAGATGGTTAACTCGTCAATTCTGGCGGTTTTTTTGTGCCTTGCGGCCTGTTCCGGTAATTCCGTTTCAGAACGGGACGAAGCGATCGCCGCGATCGGCGCCGGCAAGTTCGAGGAAGCCCGCGTCCACCTTAAGAACGCGTTGCGGGAATCGCCGAACGATCCCGAGTTGCACTTCCTAAACGGCAAGGTCGCCGTCGAAACCGGCAACTTCGAGCTGGCAAAGACCGAACTGCAACACCTGCTGGACCATCCGAAGTTCGGCAAGGACGCAAAGGCGCTGCTGGCCCAGGCCTATATGTCGAGCGGCAATGCTCAGCTTGCCCTCGACACGCTGGGCGCAGAACCCTATTCATCGGGGATCGCCTACGGCATCGCCGCCGATGCAAATCTGGCCCTGGGGCGCGGCGAGCAGGCCCTGGCGCTGGCCAAGCGGGGGCTGCAGGCATTCCCGCAATCTGCACCGCTTCTCGCAGTCGATGCCCAGTATGCCATTTCAACCGGCGACCTTGGTCGCGCGCGCAACAATATCCGCCAGGCGCTGGAGCACGCGCCGAACGATGTCCGCGTAATCCTGCTGGCCGGGCGGGTGAGCCTGATCGATGGCGACAAGGCCCAGGCGGAGCAACAGTTTGACCGGGTGCTGGAACTGGACAGCAACAACCCGGTGGCGCTTCTGGCCAAGGCCGCTATCGCGCACGAACGCGGTGATGACGGCAATGCCAAGGCACTCCTGGAAAAGGCCGCCCAGGTTCGCGGCAATACCAGTCTGCTGACGCTGGCGTTCATGGCCCAAATGGCGATCGAGGCCGGTGACTTTGACCGCGCCAATAAGATCATCGGCAATGTGCCCGCCGCCGCATCGATGCCATACCTCGATATGCTGCGCGGCGTGATTGCAGCAGGGCGCGGCCAGAATGAGCTGGCGATCAGCCTGCTCCAGCAATTCTTTCGTAATGGTGGGGAAGGACCAGCAGCCCGAATTGCCTTGACCCTTGCGCTTGGCAAGACCGGGCAGAAGGCGGCGGCGTGGCAAGTGTTGAAGCCGCTTGCCAATGCGGCCAATGCCGATGTGCCGGTGCTGCAAATGGCAGTCCAGCTGACTTCCGACCTGAACCTGCCAGAAGCTAGCCTCTATCGTGCGCGACTGGCTGCTGCCAGCCAACCCGATCCCACGCGAAAGGACATGCGTGCGGCCAACGCCGCGATTGCCAGGGGTGATTGGGCCGGAGCCGACCGGATCTATCAACAATTGCTTGCGGCGAACCCCGCCAGCACGAGCATAATCCTATACAAC
>JBEGJL010000145.1:0-7631 GCA_041184605.1 Pseudomonadota bacterium | reverse complement strand
CCCCGCCACCGCCTTCGTTAAGGGCGAATTCGGCATCGATCAGATCACGCTTGTTGGCGGCCAGCCATTGCGCACCGTTAAAGGCGCCGTTGGTTTCCTCACCGCAGGTCAGCGCCATTTTCAGCGTGCGCTTGGCTCGCGTGCCGGCCTTGGCATGCTGGATGAGGATATCGGTCCAGATCGCCGCCAGCCCCTTGGTGTCAGAGGTGCCGCGGCCATAGAAATAGCCGTCTTCCTCGATCAGCTGATAGGGATCGCGCTCCCAATCGGCGCGCTTCGCGGCAACAACGTCGATATGGGCGATCAGCAGCAAGGGCTTAAGCGTCTTGGAGCTGCCCGGCAGCACGGCGACCAGCCCGCCCTCCTTGGAATGGGCGGGATCGGTGAACAGGGTCAGCTGCTCATCCTTGAACCCTGCCGCCTTCATCCGCGCGGCAACGCGTTCTGCCGCCAGGGTACAGCTGCCGGTGGTGATCGAGGTATCCGTCTCGACCATTTCCTTGAAAATGGCGCGCAGCTCGGCCTTTTGGGGCGAGAGCGGCGCGGACTGGGCCAGGGCCGTGGTTGAGGTCAATGCCAGGCCCAGGACCAGGCCCATTCCGCGCTTCATCATTGTCTTGCCCCCTGCTTCGCTTACCGGCCCTTGGGGCTGGCATAGGCCTTGACGAGCTCGGTGAGCATATCACGACCGGTATAGACCGACTTGACGATCGCCCGCTCGTTAAGGCCGTGCGCGCCGTTGCCATCGGGATCGCCATAGAGACCGGGAGGACCATAGGACGGGATGCCGATCGCGCCGAAATAGATGCCATCGGTCGCGCCGGTCGACATCATCGGCACCAGCGGAACGCCCGGATAGTACTTGGCCACCAGCTTTTCAGCCGGTTCGAGCATGGCCTTGGTCAGCGGCGGCGGCGTGGCAATCGGGCCGCGATCGTCAACCTTGGTCACGGTCATGCGCGGATCGCCGATCACGTCGGCCAGCGTCTTGCGCACCTCCTCATAGGGCACGCCCGGGAAAATGCGGCAATTGACCAGGGCCCCGGCGCGCTGGGGCAGGGCATTGTTGGCATGGCCGCCGTCAAGCAGCGTCGCGACGCAGGTGGTGCGCAGCATCGAGTGGAAAGTCCGGTCCTTGTCGAGGATCGCCACGGCCGCCTTGTCCTGCGGGTTGGCAACCACGGCCAGCATCGCCTTGCCCACCTCGTCATTGCGCTTCGCCCCCAGCCGCGAGAAGAATTCGCGGGTGGTGTCGGTCAGCATGACCGGGAATTCAAACTCGCGCAGCTTCACCAGCGCGTCGGACAGTTCATAAATCGCATTGTCGCGGATCGGGATCGACGAGTGGCCGCCCGGATTGGTCGCCTCAATCCGGTAATTGCCCACGGTCTTTTCGCCGACATGGAAGTTCTGGGCAACGACCGTGCCCTTGCCATCGGTACGGCCGCCACCGCCTTCATTCAGGACGAATTCGGCATCGATCAGGTCACGCTTGTTCTCGGTCAGCCAGCGGGCGCCGTTGAAGGCCCAGCTGGTTTCCTCACCACAGGTCAGCGCCAGCTTGATCGTGCGCTTGGGCTTGTAGCCTTCGGCGCGGAACCGCTCGAGCATATCGACCCAGATCGCCGCCAGCGCCTTCATGTCGGACGTGCCGCGACCATAGAAATAGCCGCCTTCTTCAAACAGGGTATAGGGATCGCGGGTCCAATCCTCGCGCTTGGCAACCACAACGTCGATGTGGCCGAGCAGCAGCATCGGCTTGAGCGTCTTGGACGTGCCAGGGAACACCGCGACGATGCCGCCTTCCTTCGGATGTTCCGGGGCAGAAAACTGCGTCAGCTCATCCTTCTTGAAGCCATTGGCGAGCATGTGGGCTTCGATTTTGCCGGCCAGCGCCGTGCAGCTGCCGGTGGTGATCGAGGTGTCAGTTTCGACCATATCCTTGTAAAGCGAACGGAACTTGGCCTTGTCCGGCGACAATCCATCCTGCGCCTGGGCCGAAACCCCGACCATGCCCAGCACCAATGCCGAAGCGATCCCCAACAAGCCTGACTTCATTTGAATTCCCCTTCCGATCCGGCCCCGCCTGCTGCCCGCCTGATCGTTGGCAGACTCGAGCCGTCGGGCGCGTTTGAAGCACCATTAGACTGTGGATGGAAGGGGGCCGCGCAGCTTTCTTTACGGGCCCGGAATCCCTATATGCTGGCTATGTCCGAAGACACCCAGAACACTCCGAACGCCAATGCCTATGGCGCCGACTCGATCAAGGTCCTGAAGGGGCTCGACGCCGTCCGCAAGCGGCCCGGCATGTACATCGGCGATACCGACGACGGGTCCGGCCTGCACCACATGGTGTTCGAGGTTTCGGACAATGCGATTGACGAGGCGCTGGCTGGCCATTGCGACCTGGTGCTGATCGAACTCAACCCCGATGGCTCGGTTTCGGTCGAGGATAACGGGCGCGGCATCCCGACCGGGATTCACGCCGAAGAGGGTGTTTCGGCAGCAGAAGTCATCATGACCCAGCTGCACGCCGGGGGTAAGTTTGAAAACACCAGCGATGATAACGCCTACAAGGTTTCGGGCGGTCTGCACGGCGTGGGCGTTTCGGTGGTCAACGCGCTGTCGGAATGGCTGGAACTGACGATCTGGCGTGATGGCCAGGAACACTGGATGAAGTTTGCCCACGGCGATGCCGTGGCCCCGCTGGTGGTGCGCGGACCGGCGCCGGACAATGGCAAGGGCGGCGTCAAGAAGGGCACCCGCGTAACCTTCCTGGCCAGCGACGAGACGTTCAAGAACGTAACCGTCTATGACTTTGACAAGCTGGAACATCGCTACCGCGAACTCGCCTTCCTCAATTCTGGCGTGCGGATCCTGCTGCGCGACCTGCGCGGGGAAGAGGTGAAGGAGCACGACCTGTTCTATGAAGGCGGGATCGCGGCCTTCGTGAAGTACCTCGATCGCAACAAGACCGCGCTGCTGCCCGATCCGATTGCAATCAGTTCGGAACGCGATGGCATCGGCATCGATGTCGCGCTGGAATGGAACGATTCGTACTACGAAAACGTCCTGTGCTTCACCAACAACATCCCCCAGCGCGATGGCGGCACGCACCTGGCGGCGTTCCGCGCGGCGCTGACCCGCACGCTCAACGGCTATGCCGAGAAGACCGGCCTGCTGAAGAAGGAAAAGGTCAACCTGACCGGCGAGGACATGCGCGAAGGGCTGACCGCCATCGTTTCGGTCAAGCTGCCTGACCCGAAGTTCTCATCCCAGACCAAGGACAAGCTGGTCTCCTCCGAAGTGCGCCAGCCGCTGGAAAGCCTGATGGCCGACCGGATGACCGAGTGGCTGGAAGAAAACCCGGCCGAGGCGAAGGCGGTGGTGGGCAAGATCATCGACGCCGCCGCCGCGCGTGAAGCCGCGCGCCGCGCCCGCGAGCTGACCCGCCGCAAAGGCGCGATGGACATCGCCTCGCTGCCGGGGAAGCTGGCTGACTGCCAGGAACGCGATCCCAGCAAGTGCGAACTGTTCCTGGTGGAAGGGGACTCGGCCGGCGGCTCGGCCAAGCAGGGGCGTGATCGCCATATCCAGGCGATCCTGCCGCTGAAGGGCAAGATCCTGAACGTTGAGCGCGCCCGGTTTGACCGGATCATCTCGTCCAAGGAAGTGGGCACGCTGATCCAGGCGATGGGCACCGGAATCCGCGATGAATTCAACATCGAAAAGCTGCGCTATCACAAGATCGTGATCATGACCGACGCCGATGTCGACGGCGCGCATATCCGCACCCTGCTGCTCACCTTCTTCCACCGGCAGATGCCGGAGATCATCCGCAACGGCCACCTCTTCATCGCCCAGCCGCCGCTGTACAAGGTGAGCAAGGGCCGTTCGGAAGTCTACCTTAAGGATGCCGCCGCGCTTGACCGTTACCTGGTCGAAGCCGGCCTGGCCGGCCGCGTGCTGGAAACGTCGGGCGGCGCGCGCAGCGGGGCAGACCTTGATGCACTGATCGAGCATGCGCTGCGCCTGCGCAGCCTGATGGGCTTTGTCCCCCGCCGCTATGATCCGGCGGTGATCGAGGCTCTGGCGCTGGACGGCGCATTGCTGCCCGATATCTCAACCGCGGATCGCAATGCCGCCCTGGCTCGCGTGGCCGAACGCCTTGGCCGCGCCGATCAGGAAGCCCGGTGGAGCGCCAGCATGCGCGAAGACGGCTCGGTCCTGGTCGAGCGGGTGTGGCGGGGCGTGACCGATGCCTTCCCGATCGAAGCCAGCTTCCTGACCAGCGCCGAAGCGCGCAAGCTGGCCCGCGTCGCCGCCGAGCAGGCCGATGCCTATGCCGGTGTCGCCCGACTGGTTCGCGCCGGCGCCGCCGATCTTGAGGCTGAGGCCGAGAGCGAAGACGATGAAGCCGAGGCCGCGGCACCGGTCCGGCTGGTGGCCGGCGACGGCACGATCACCCGGCCCAGCCAGTTGCTCGACGCGGTGCTCGCCGCCGGACGCAAGGGCCTGTCGATTGCCCGCTACAAGGGCCTGGGCGAAATGAACGCGGAACAGCTGTGGGAGACCACGCTCGATCCCGACAACCGCAGCCTGTTGCAGGTCAAGGTTGAGGACGCCGACGTTACCGACGAGATCTTCACCCGCCTGATGGGCGATGTCGTCGAACCGCGCCGCGACTTCATCCAGGAAAACGCGCTGAACGTGGCCAATCTGGATGTCTGATTGGGTGCGCCAATCGCCTCCGCGATTGGCTTAGCAACACCGGCCCACTAATTCGGAAAGAACCGGGCGATCACATCCCGTGCCAGGCGCGCGGGCCGAAGCGTTTCGGCGTCGATCGAGCACCAGGTGGAGCGCACCTCGGCCAGGATGTCCTCGCCCCGGCGGATCACGGTTTCGTATACGGCCCGCACGCCCTGGACCTTTTCCAGCAGGACCGTGGCCACCACGGCATCGCCAAGGAACCCGGGTTTGCGATAGGTAATCTCGTGCTTGAGCGCGACCCACAGGTGCGCGGCGACCGCGTGGGGCGGGGCGAAGGACCGCCAGTGATCCAGCACCGCTTCCTGCACCCAATTGAGATAGCGGGCATTGTTGACGTGCCCCATGAAGTCGATGTCATGGGGCTGGACGGCAATGGCGAAATCATGGGTCAGGGCGTTGCTCACACCCTTGTAAGTAAACCGGAACGCGCAGATTCGCTAGGCCGGTGCTGGCGGACTACCGCCTGCCAGCCCCATTATGCCGCGCGCAGGCCGGTTACGGCACGCGCGCCGCGGTCGGTGGCGGAGAGGCCATCGAAGATTGCATCGATGATCCGCGCCAGCTTGTCCTCGCTCAGCTTGGGCATGACGAGAGCCATCAGCGAGATGTTTACATAGACCGCAACCATCTGGTTGATCAGGCTGATCGTCTCATCGATTTCCAGCCCGGCGAAGAACCCCTCTGCCATGGCTTCGGCAACGATCTGGCCCAGGAAATGGTCGCCCAGATCAACATAGCTGCGCACCACTTCGAAGTGTTCTTCGCCGACATCGCAATAGGTCTGGAACAGAACCTGATCGCGTTCCCACATTTCGCGGATCAGGGCGAAGCGGCGAGCGTAGAATTCGAACAGCTTGCGCCGTGGCGGCAGGTCGCTGGCGACCACTTCCTCCATGATCGCGACCTTGGGGGCGAACCAGCGGCCGGCAATCGCCTCGATCACGGCTTCCTTGTTTTCGAAATAGCGATAGAGGTTTGCCGGGGACATGCCGGCCAGGGCGGCCAGCTCGGTCATGGTCAGCGCCGCGTTGCCGCGCTCCTCGATCATTGCGGTGGCAATGTCGAGCAGGTGCTCTCGTCCGGCTTGAATGTCGGTTTGCGGACGCGCCATCGCGCTTTTCTCCCCACAGGCTATGAATCGCATTATAGAAAGAATGCGGCAGACTTTCAAGAAACTGTCATAGCCAGATAATACGGACACCTTGTCGTATTGGCACCATCGGCTAGGACGCAACGATGTCGATTCTCCGCAAACTGCCGCTCGCCCTCGTCCCCCTACTCGCAGCCTGCGCCACGCCCCAGGGCGCCGGCCAACCGGCGGCAACGGTCAAGGTCGGGCTGCTGGCGATCAACGATTTCCATGGCGCGATTGAGCCACCGCGGCAGTCGGTGTTTGTGCCGGATGACAAGGGTGAGGCCATGCCAGTCCCGGCTGGCGGAGCCGCCTATCTGGCCAGCGCGATCGACAGCCTGAAGGCCCAGCACCCCAATCATCTGCTGGTCAGCGCCGGCGACCTGATCGGGGCATCGCAGCTGTCCTCGTCACTGTTTCTGGACGAGCCGACCGTTGAAGTGATGAACCGCATCGGCTTGGACTTCAACGCCACCGGCAACCACGAATTCGATCGCGGACAGGATGAGCTGCTGCGCATGCAAGCCGGCGGTTGCACGCAGCATACCGCGCGCAAGCCTTGCCAGGTTGAGCCCTTCAAGGGCGCAAAGTTCAAATTCCTGGCGGCAAACACGATCAAGCCCGATGGCTCCACCCTGTTCCCCGGCACTGTGATCCGCAGCTTTGGCACCGGGCGTAACAAGGCGAACGTGGGCCTGATCGGTCTGACGCTTGAGGGCACCGGAGAACTGGTTTCGCCCGAAGGGGTCAATGGCCTGCACTTTGCCAATGCGGTCACCACGATCAACGCCGCTGTGCCGCGCCTGCGCGCTGCCGGGGCTGATGCCATTGTTGTGGTGATCCACGAAGGCGTGCGCACCAAGGGCGTCCCCAATCCGCAGGGGTGCGAGGGGGCGAGCGGCCCGCTGGGCGATATCGTCAACCAGCTTGATGGGGTTGACGTGGTCGTATCGGGCCACACCCACTGGGCCTATATCTGCGAATGGCAAAGCATGAACGCCGGCAAGCCGATCCTGATGACCAGTGCCGGGGTGTTCGGCACGCTGGTGACCGAAATCAATCTGGAGATCGACCCGCGCAGCCATCGCCTGGTCAATCGCTCAGCCCGCAATGTCATTGTCCAGAGCGAGGCCTATCGCCCTTCGGCCGATCGCGTTTCAGCGCTCACCGATCGCTTTCCACGCTTCAGCCCGCGCGCGGACATTGCCGAGTACGTCGCCCGGTATTCCGAAGCGGCCAGGCAGTTTGCACTGCGGCCCGCCGGCCGGATCGGTGGCGAGGCAGTGCGCGGCGGAGATGGAACCAGCACCGGCGGCACGCTGGGTTCACTGATTGCCGATGCCCAGCTGGCGGCCACAGCGGGTGCGGGAGCACAGATCGCCTTCATGAACCCCTTCGGCATCCGCGCCCCTTGGCGGCTGGCACCAGGTGAGAACGGGCAGCTGACCTTTGGCGATCTTTACAAGGTCCAGCCGTTCAACAACGTGCTGATGACCCAGACCCTGACTGGCGCGCAATTGCGCCGCGTACTGGAACAGAATTTTGACGGATACGGGCCGAACCAGGTGCTCAGCCCCTCGCGCGGCTTCGTCTACAGCTATGATCTGTCCCGCCCGGTTGGCAGCCGGATCGTGTCGATGATGCTCGATGGCAAGCCGATCGATGATGCGGCGACCTATCGCGTCACCACCAGCGATTTCCTGGCCTTTGGCGGCGATACCTACAG
>JBEGJL010000144.1:0-8181 GCA_041184605.1 Pseudomonadota bacterium | reverse complement strand
CTTCTTGAGTTCCTGCCAGTTCTTGATGTTGACAGTCATGTACTTCCCGTAGGGTCGTGTATTGGCGGGAACGGACGCAGCGCTGAGTTGCGCCACAACCGATCCTGAACTGCGGCGATGGGGCCCCACCGCCGCGTAAGCACGATCAGACGCGGCGACGCTTGGAAGGCCGGACCCCGTTGTGCGGGATCGGCGTGACGTCGCGGATCGAAGTGATGGTGAAGCCGACGGCCTGCAAGGCGCGCAGCGCGCTCTCGCGGCCCGAACCGGGGCCCTTCACTTCCACTTCAAGGGTGCGGACGCCGTGTTCGGCGGCCTTCTTGCCGGCATCGTCAGCAGCCACCTGAGCGGCATACGGGGTCGACTTGCGGCTACCCTTAAAGCCCATCATGCCGGCGCTCGACCAGGAGATCGCATTGCCCTGGGCGTCGGTGATGGTGATCATGGTGTTGTTGAAGCTGGCATTCACATGCGCGATGCCGCTGGTGATGTTCTTACGCTCGCGGCGCTTAATGCGCTGGGGTTCGCGTGCCATTTGGTTGTCCTACTCGAATATCGGGAAGGGAAAGCTGCGTGCCGACCGGCTCGCTGCTTACTTCTTCTTGCCGGCGATGGGCTTCGCCTTACCCTTGCGGGTACGGGCGTTGGTGTGCGTGCGCTGACCGCGAACCGGCAGGCCCTTGCGGTGACGCAGGCCGCGATAGCAGGCCAGGTCCATCAGGCGCTTGATGTTCATCGCGGTTTCGCGGCGGAGGTCACCCTCAACCGTGTGCTCGGCGTCGATGGTTTCGCGAATGTGCAGGACTTCCTGGTCGGACAGGTCCGAAACGCGACGGGTATGGTCGATACCCAGCTTGTCGACGATCTGGCGGGCCTTGAACGGGCCGATACCGTGAATGTAGGTGAGCGCGATCAATACGCGCTTGTTGGTGGGGATATTTACCCCGGCAATACGAGCCACTTACTTCTCCATGCTCCACAGAAGGCGGCGGTGTCCCACGACCTTCCATCTCAACGCTCATTCGCCAGAACGGCAAAAAGCCCGGTTGGCGCGCGCAATGGCCCTCGCCTTCCGGACTTATCCGTTCATGCCGAATGGTCGGTGCGCTTAGGGCGATTCGCCCAGACTGTCAACGCCGCAGTTTCCGGGCAATTTGCAGCCTGTCGTTGCCAGGCAGGTGTCCCCAAGGCCTGTCCGATCAGCTTAACCGACGATGACCTGCTCAATCGCAGCTGTCACCTGGTCCATGTCGGCCATTCCATCGACCCGCGTCACAATGCCGCGGGCTTCATAGATCGGCAGGATCGGCGCGGTCTTGGCGCGATATTCGGCCATGCGGGTGCGCACGGTTTCCTCGTTATCGTCCGGACGGCGCTTGAACTCGGTTGAACCGCAGCGGTCGCAGACGCCCGCAACCTTGGGCTGTTCGAACTTGTCGTGATAGCCTTTGCCGCAATTGGCGCAGGTGAAGCGGCCGGTGATGCGCTCAACCAGCGCGTCCTCGTCTACCGCCAGTTCGATCACGTGGTTCAGCGTCCGCCCGCGCTGGCCCAGGATCGCATCAAGCGAATGAGCCTGGGCTTCGGTGCGGGGATAGCCATCGAAGATCGCGCCGGTTTCCGGGCCCATCGCGTCCAGCTCTTCGCCAATCAGGGCCGAGACGATCTCGTCCGAGACGAGTTCACCGCGCTCCATCACGGCCTTGGCCAGGATGCCAACCGGAGTTGCCGCCTTGACTGCCGCACGCAGCATGTCGCCCGTGGATAGCTGGCGCATGCCATGGCGCTCAACCAGTCGCTGTGCCTGTGTACCCTTGCCCGCTCCAGGGGGGCCCAAAAGGATGATGTTCACGTCAGGTACCCCCAAGTGTCGATCAGCGAATGCGGCCTTTCAGCTTCGCCTTCTTGATTAGATCGCCATACTGGTGCGCCAGCAGGTGCGACTGGATCTGGGTGATCGTATCGACGGTCACGTTGACCACAATCAGCAGGCTGGTGCCGCCCAGGAACATCATGTTCAGGCCGGTCGAAGCGATCCACCATTCGGGGATCACGCAGACCAGCGTGATATACAGCGCGCCGATCACAGTGATGCGGGTCAGCACATAGTCCAGATAGGTCGCCGTGCTCTTACCCGGGCGGATGCCGGGGATGAACCCGCCGTTGCGCTTCAGGTTGTCGGCCGTCTCTTCCGGGTTGAACACCACGGCGGTGTAGAAGAAGCTGAAGAACAGGATGCCGAGCGCATAAAGCGTCATGTACAGCGGCTGCCCGTGCGCCAGGTACTGGTTAAGCGTAACGATCGCGCTGCCCAGCTTGGTATCGGGCGAAATCGACTTGCCGGCAAACTGGCTGATGGTCAGCGGCAGCAGCAGCAGCGAACTGGCGAAGATCGGGGGGATCACGCCCGCAGTGTTGATCTTGAGCGGCAAGTGGCTGCGATCCGCCTGCATCATCCCGTGCTGGCTGGCCCGCTTGGGATACTGGATCAGCAAGCGCCGCGTAGCCCGTTCCATGAAGCAGATGAACAGCACGAGGACGACCAGCACAGCCAGCGCCAGCGCAATCGTGAATCCGCTGATTGAGCCCGACCGACCGCCTTCGAACAGGTTCGAGACGAATTTCGGCATCTGGGCGACAATGCCAGCCATGATGATCAGCGAAGTCCCGTTGCCGATGCCGCGGCTGGTGATCTGTTCCCCCAGCCACAGCAGGAACATGGTCCCGCCGATCAGGCTGATCACAGCTACAACCTTGAACATCAGGCCCGGGTTGACCACGGCCTGAAGACCGCTTGATGCGCCATAGGCTTCAAGCCCCGAAGCGATGAACCAGCCCTGCACCGCCGTCAGCAACACCGCGCCATAGCGGGTGTACTGGTTCAGCTTCTTGCGGCCGCTTTCGCCTTCCTTCTTCAGCGCCATGAGCGAGGGATGGAGCGAAGCGGCCAGCTGCACCACGATCGAGGCGGTGATGTAGGGCATGATGCCCAGCGCGATGAGGCTCATGCGCTCAAGGCTACCGCCCGAGAAGGTGTTGAAGATGTCAAGGATGCCACCGCGCGTCTGGGCATAGAGCTGCTCAAGCACCAGCGGGTTGACCCCGGGGAGCGGCACGAAGCTCAGGAAGCGGAAGACAATCAGGGCGCCCAGCGTGAACCAGATGCGGTTCTTCAGCTCGGTGGCCTTGGAGAAATTCGCGAGATTCAGATTGCTCGCAACGTTATCGGCACGTGAAGCCATGGATCGGTCAAGCCTTGCTTGGAGGCTGACCTCCCGGCCAGCCATCCCCCTCTATTGGATCGTGTCCATATAGTGCGCGGGGCGGGATGCAATAACCCCCGCCCCGCACAAATGGGGATTTATTCGGCAGCAGCAGCCTTGGGAGCGGCCACTTCGACCGAACCACCGGCCTTTTCAACCGCTGCAACGGCGCCCTTGCTGGCCCCGGCAACGACGAACTTGGCCTTGGCCTTCAGCTCACCCTTGGCGAGCAAGCGCACACCATCCTTGCCGCCACGGGCCAGACCAGCAGCCTTCAGCGCGGCGTGATCGATCACGGCCTTGGCATCGAGCTTGCCGGCATCGATGAACTTCTGGACCAGGCCCAGGTTCACTTCGGCATAGTCCTTGGCGAAGATGTTGTTGAAGCCACGCTTCGGGATCCGCATGTGCAGCGGCATCTGGCCGCCTTCGAAGCCGTTCACCGAGACGCCCGAACGAGCCTTGGCACCCTTCTGGCCACGGCCAGCAGTCTTGCCCTTGCCCGAACCGATACCACGGCCGACGCGCATGCGACCCTTGCGGGCGCCCTTGTTGTCAGAGATTTCGTTGAGTTTCATGTCGTTGCACTCGCTTTCGCTTCTGTCGCGCTAAAAGAAACATCCCGGCCGAAGCCGGGATGCTGGTTAGGTCAGTCGACCACTGCCACCATGTGGGGCAGCTTGGCAATGGCGCCACGCACTTCCGGGGTGTCTTCCACCTCGACCACGCGGTTCATCTTGCCCAGGCCCAGGCCGACCAGAATCTTCTTCTGGCTTTCCGGGCGACGGATCGGCGAACCGATCTGCTTGATCTTGATCTTCGCCATGTCAGCTTACTCCGTGATCGCGGCAGCTTCGGCTTCCGCCTCTGCTGCGCTCGCACCGCCGCGACCCAGCAGGTCGGCAACCTTCTTGCCGCGACGCTGGGCAACCGACTTCGGCGAAGTCTGATCAGTCAGCGCGTCGAAGGTGGCGCGGATCATGTTGTAGGGGTTCGAGGTGCCGACCGACTTGGTCACCACGTCGGCAACGCCCAGGCTTTCAAACACGGCGCGCATCGGACCACCGGCGATGATCCCGGTCCCGGCCGGAGCCGAACGGACGTTCACCTTGCCGGCACCAAAACGGCCCTTGCCGTCGTGATGCAGGGTGCGGCCTTCCTTGAGCGGAACGCGAACCATCTTCTTCTTGGCCGAGGCGGTCGCCTTGGTGATGGCTTCCGGCACTTCGCGGGCCTTGCCATGGCCAAAGCCGACGCGGCCCTTGCCATCGCCAACCACGACCAGCGCGGCAAAGCCAAAGCGCTTACCACCCTTGACGGTCTTCGAGACGCGGTTGATGTGAACCAGCTTCTCGATCAGCTCTTCGCCGCCGTCTTCGTCGCCGCCACGGCCACGACGGTCGTCACGGCCACGGCCACGACCGCCACGGTCACCGCCGCGATCGTTGCCACCGCGGCTACGGCCACGGCCACGGCCTTCACGGGCCTCAGCCCCAGCTTCACCGCCCTGCACTTCGGCAGCGGCGATCGGAGCTTCGGCTTCGTTGATGTTGTTTTCGTCAGCCATCGTCAGAACTCCAGCCCGCCTTCACGGGCGGCATCAGCCAGCGCCTTGACGCGGCCATGGAACAGGTACCCGCCGCGATCGAACACGACGGAGGTCACGCCAGCCTTCTGGGCCGCTTCCGCCAGGGTCGAACCGACCTTGGCAGCAGCATCGACGTTGGAACCACCCTTGCTGCCAAGGGTCGAAGCTGCTGCCAGCGTGCGGCCGGCGGCATCGTCGATGATCTGGGCATAGATGTGGCGGCCCGAACGGTGCACCGAAAGCCGCGGACGACCACCGGCACGCGCCTTGAGCGCGGTGCGAACGCGCCGACGACGGCGCTCGAAAAGGGACAGCTTGGCCATTACTTCTTCTTCCCTTCCTTGCGGAAGATGTACTCGCCGCGGTACTTGATGCCCTTGCCCTTATAGGGTTCAGGCTTGCGCCAGCGACGGATCTCGGCCGCAACCTGGCCGACCTTCTGCTTGTCGATCCCGGAGATCTCGATCGTGGTGTTGTCCGGCGTCTTGATTTCGATGCCTTCCGGCACGGCGAAATCGACGTCGTGGCTGTAGCCCAGCTGAAGCTTCAGCTTCTTGCCCTGGGCGGTCGCACGGTAACCAACACCGTTGATTTCGAGCACCTTGGTGTAACCTTCGGTCACACCGGTCACCAGGTTCTGGACCAGCGTGCGCTGCATGCCCCAGAATGCGCGGGCCTGCTTGCTGTCATTGGCCGGCTGCACCGAGATGCTGCCTTCACCAACTTCATAGGTCACCAGGTCAGCGAGCGTCAGCGTGAGGGTGCCCTTGGGGCCCTTCACGGTGAGGGTGCCGTCAGCCACGGCGGCGGTAACGCCACCCGGAACGACAACCGGCTTCTTGCCGATGCGGCTCATCAGAACACCTCCGCCAGCACTTCGCCACCGACATTGGCAGCGCGCGCTTCGGCATCCGAAAGCACACCGCGTGGTGTCGAGACGATGGTGATGCCAAGGCCATTGCGCACGATCGGAAGTTCCTTGGAACCCGAATAGACGCGGCGGCCCGGCTTGGAGACGCGAGCGACGTGCTTGATCGCCGGTTCGCCCTCGAAATACTTCAGTTCGATGCGCAGCTGCGGGTGGGCGCCGGTGGCGTCCTCCGAATAGCCACGGATATAGCCTTCGCGCTGCAGAACTTCGAGCACGCGGGCGCGCAGCTTCGAAGCCGGCGAAAGGACAGAGTCCTTCTTCGCACGCTGGCCGTTGCGGATGCGGGTGAGCATATCACCCAGGGGATCGGTCAGTGCCATCGCTTGATCCTTACCAGCTCGACTTCGTCACGCCCGGGATCATGCCCTTGTTGGCAAGATCACGCAGCTCAACGCGGCAAAGGCCGAACTTGCGATAGTAGCCGCGCGGGCGGCCGGTGGTGGCGCAACGGTTGCGAACCCGGGTCGGGTTGCCGTTGCGCGGGATTTCCGCCAGCTTCAGGCGGGCGATCAGACGCTCGGTTTCGTCAAGCGACTTGTCGTCAGCCTGCGCCTTCAGCGCGGCATACTTGGCCGCATACTTCTGAACCAGCTTCTTGCGACGCTCGTTCTTGTTCACGGAACTCAGTTTCGCCATGGACTTAAGCTCTCTCTAACTCAGGCCGCTTGCGCAGCTTCGGCTTCCGCCGGGAACGGGAAACCGAACAGGCGAAGCAGCTCGCGCGCTTCCTCGTCGGTCTTGGCAGTGGTGGTGACGATGATGTCCATCCCACGCACCTTCTCGATCTGGTCGTAGCTGATCTCTGGGAAGATGATCTGCTCCTTCAGGCCCATGGCATAGTTGCCACGGCCGTCGAACGACTTGGCATTGAGGCCACGGAAGTCGCGGATGCGGGGCATTGCGACCGTGATCAGGCGATCGAGGAATTCGTACATGCGTTCGCGGCGCAGGGTAACCTTGCAACCGATCGGCATGCCTTCACGCAGCTTGAACTGCGCGATCGACTTCTTCGCCTTGGTGATCACCGGCTTCTGACCGGCAATCAGTTCCATTTCGGCAGCGGCGGTCTGGACCTTCTTCTTGTCCTGGCTGCCTTCACCGACGCCCATGTTGAGCGTGATCTTTTCGATCTTCGGAATTTCCATGACGTTCTTGTAACCGAACTTGTCGGTCATCGCCTTGGCGATCTGCTCGTCGTACTTCTTGCGAAGACGGGGCACGTACTTGTCAGCCATCGATGGTCTCCCCGGACTTCACGGCCACGCGGACCTTCTTGCCACCCTTGTCCTCAAAGCGAACGCGGGTTGCCTTGCCGGTCTTCGGATCGGCGAGGCCAACCTTCGAAATGGCCATCGGCGCTTCACGGCGCTCGATGCCACCCTGCGGGTTCACCTGGCTCGGCTTGCGGTGACGGGTTGCCACGTTAACGCCCTGGACCACGATCTTGCCTTCCTTCGGCATGACCTGAAGGACAGTGCCGGTGCGGCCCTTGTCCTTGCCCGAGCGGACAACGACGTTGTCACCCTTCTTGATCTTGGCAGCGGACATTAGAGGACCTCCGGCGCAAGGCTGATGATCTTCATGTAGCCCTTGCCGCGCAGTTCGCGGACCACGGGGCCGAAGATGCGGGTGCCGATAGGCTCGGCGTTCTTGTTGATCAGCACAGCAGCATTGCTGTCGAAGCGGATCACGCTGCCGTCGGCACGACGGACGTCCTTGCGGGTCCGCACGATGACCGCGCGGTGCACGTCGCCCTTCTTCACCTTGGTGCGGGGCTGTGCTTCCTTGACCGACACCACGATGATGTCGCCCACGCCGGCAGTGCGGCGCTTGGAGCCGCCCAGCACCTTGATGCACTGGACGCGCTTCGCGCCGCTGTTGTCAGCGACGTCGAGGTTTGATTGCATCTGGATCATAGATCCGGTTCCTTCTCACTGGCTTGCCGGAACCAGTCCGGCAGTTCCAAATTGGGTGTCGACTTAGACGTCAGCTTCGACCGCAGCGGTCTTGCCAGCCTGAACCCGCTCGATGACCTTCCAGGTCTTGAGCTTCGAAATCGGCGCAGTCTCTTCGATGCGCACGGTTTCACCGGTCTTGAAGGCATTGTCTTCGTCGTGGGCGTGATACTTCTTCGAACGACGGATGATCTTCCCGTAGAGCGGGTGCTTCACCTTGCGCTCGACCTTCACGACCACGGTCTTGTCGGTCTTGTCGGAGACCACGGTCCCGATCAGGATACGCTTGGGCATCTGTGGGCTCCTTACTTCGCTGCGCGGGCGCGTTCGCCCTGCAGAGTCTTGATGCGGGCGATGTCGCGACGCACTTCCTTGATGCGCGCGGGGCGCTCAAGCTGGTTCGTCGCCGACTGGAAGCGCAGGTTGAACGCTTCGCGCTTCAGC
>JBEGJL010000143.1:0-4140 GCA_041184605.1 Pseudomonadota bacterium | reverse complement strand
GACGGTGATCGATGTGGGCATCAACCGCATTCCCGCTGCTGAGGAGGGCAAGACCCGGCTGGTCGGCGAGAGTGAGCGAAAGTGTGGCGGTGACCAGGAAACGCTTCATGGGCCGCAGCCTAGAGCGCTTGGTCCTCCAGCGCCACCCCCGCATTGCGATGCGCGGCAACCAGTGTGTTGCGCAGCAGCACCGCGATCGTCATCGGCCCGACCCCGCCGGGGACCGGGGTGATCGCAGCCGCGACTGCACTGGCAGAGGCATAATCAACATCGCCGACCAGCCGGGTCTTGCCCTCCTCAGCAGCGGGAATGCGGTTGATGCCCACATCGATCACCGTCGCACCTGGCTTGATCCAATCGCCCTTGATCATTTCGGGCCGACCGACCGCAGCAACCACAATATCGGCGCGGCGCACCACGTCGGGCAGGTTCTGCGTCCGGCTGTGAGCGATGGTCACGGTGCAACTTTCGGCCAGCAGCAACTGGGCCATCGGCTTGCCGACCAGGATCGATCGCCCGATGACAACGGCATCCTTGCCCGACAGATCGCCGAGCTGGTCCTTGAGGAGCATCAGGCAACCCAGCGGGGTGCAGGGCACCAGGCCAGGCAGGCCCAGGGCGAGGCGGCCAGTGCTGGTCGGGGTCAGGCCATCAACGTCCTTGGCAGGGCTGATCCGCTCAACCACCGCCTGCTCATCAAGGTGCCCCGGCAGCGGCAGCTGGACAAGGATGCCATCCACCGCGGGATCGGCATTCAGCTGTTCGACCAGCGCAATCAGGTCGGCCTGGCTCGTTTCGGCAGGCAGCTTGTGTTCGAAGCTGGCCATGCCGGCCTCAACCGTCTGCTTGCCCTTGTTGCGGACATAGACCTGGCTGGCCGGGTCATCGCCAACCAATACCACGGCCAGCCCGGCCTTGCGGTCTGCCTTGGCTTCGAACGCTGCCGCGGCGACGCCGACACGTTCGCGCAAGGCAGCGGCAAAGGCCTTACCATCAATGACCCGGGCAGAACTCATCCGACCTGCCTTCCGACATAATCAAGGATGATGATCGCCACCTGGATCAGCAGCAGCAAAACGATCGGCGAAAAATCGATCCCGCCAGTATGCGGCAGACGGCGCTTGATCGGGGCCAGGATGGGATCAAGGATCGCATTGAGCGCGGTCCACAGCGCCGAAACGAGCTGGTTGTGATAGTTCACCACGTTGAAGCTGATCAGTAGCCCCAGGATAAACTGCACGATCACCGCGGTGGTGATCACATTGGCCAATAGTACCAGGATCGGGATGAGCACTTCGTTGATCATCGGGTTGGTCCTTGGATGGAAAAGGGGCCGTTAGCGGCGGATCAGGGTGCCCGCCCCGCGCGCGGTAAATACTTCGATCAGCATCGCATGCGGCACCCGGCCATCCAACACGACCGCCGCCTCGCAGCCGGCCTCAACCGCGTGGATGCAGGTTTCCAGCTTGGGGATCATACCGCCACTGATCGTGCCGTCATCCTGCAGCTGGTGGATGTCGGCAGGTGTCAGGTCGGTCAGCAGATTGCCCTGCTTGTCCAGCACGCCGGCCACATCGGTCAGCAGGAACAGCCGCGCCGCGCCCAGCGCCGCAGCGATCGCCCCGGCCATGGTATCGGCATTGATGTTGTAGGTTTCGCCATCGGCACCTGGCGCAATCGGCGCGATTACCGGGATCATCCCGGCAGCGCTGGCCGTTTCGATCAGCGTCACGTCAACCACGGTCGGCTCACCGACAAAGCCCAGGTCGATCGCCTGTTCGATGTTGCTTTCAGGATCCTTGGTGGTGCGGGAAACCTTGGTGGCGGTCACCAGGCCGCCATCCTTGCCAGAAATGCCCAGGGCCTTGCCCCCGGCACCTGAGATCCAGCCGACCAGTTCTTTGTTGATCGCGCCCGACAGCACCATCTCGGCCACTTCGGCAGTGGCCTTGTCGGTCACGCGCAGGCCGTCGATGAACTTGCTTTCGACCCCCAGCTTCTTGAGCATCGCACCGATCTGCGGACCGCCGCCGTGCACCACCACCGGATTGATGCCAACCGCTTTCAGCAGCACGACATCTTCGGCAAAGTCACGCGCCAGTTCGGGATCGCCCATGGCGTGGCCGCCATACTTCACCACAAAAGTGCGCCCGGCATAGCGTTGCAGGTAGGGCAATGCCTCTACCAGCGTTTCGGCCTTGGCGAGCATCAGCGGATCATGCGACTGGGTCATGCCCGCGCCTTTAGCCCGCTTCTCGGGGATTTGAAGCGTTTTGTCGCGCGGCCGCGGCAAGATCAGGCCCGGTCAAGCCAGCGCCCCAGCTTCACAAAGACCACGATCAGCGGCGGGACCATGATGGTGGAGAGCACCAGCTTGGAAATGATCTGCCCCTCCATGATCTGCCCCAGCGGAATAACCTGGCCATATAAGCTGATCGTGATGAACAGGACCGTGTCGACGATCTGCGACAGGATGCTGGCCACCCAGGCCCGCAGGACCAGCGCCTTGCCCTGTCCGCCCGCAATGCGGCTGAACAGGTAGACGTTCAGCGTTTGCGAGGTGCCATAGGAAATGAGGCCGGCAAACTGCATCCGCACACCCTGGCCCAGTAGCTTGGCAAAGGCCTCCTGGTCGGTCCAGAACGGGGCGGGCGGCACCACCCGGATCACCAGCGTGAGCATGATCATCGAGACGATCAGCGGCACGAAGCCGAAGCGAACCAGCTGGTTGGCGCGGTCCTGTCCGAACAGTTCGGCCACCGCGCTGGAGATGATCACCAGGAACAGGAAGGCGAAGATCCCGCTTTCAACCGCCAGGTCACCCAGCAGCGGCCAGGAACCGAGCGAGGCAAGCTTTACCCCCATCACCCCGGCGAGCACGCACAGCCCCCCGTAAAGCAGTGAAAACACGAAGAGCGAGCGGGGTATGGTGACAGTCTGCATCGGCAGAGGCTTAGCGACCTTCCCGCGCTTGTGGAAGGCCCGGTAAATACGGCTATGCGCAGCGCCGCTCCCTCGTTACCTAACGCGGCGAAATTACCGCGGGGAGCGCCATTGCCATGCTGATCGTCCACAGCCTGATCGGGATCATTGTGATCCTGGCCATTGCCTGGTTGTTGTCATCGAACCGCAAGGCGATCCGCTTGCGCGTGGTGGGTGCAGCCTTTGCATTGCAGGCCGGGCTTGCGGCGCTGGTGCTTTACGTGCCGTTCGGCAAGCACATGCTGAAGGATGCATCGGACGGGGTGAGCGCCTTGCTCGGCTATGCCCACGCGGGGGTTGAATTCCTGTTCGGCCCGCTGGCCAAGCCGGAAATTGGCGGGACCAGCTTTGCCATTGCGGCGCTTCCGGTCATCATCTTTTTCGCGGCGTTGATCTCCATCCTCTATTACCTCGGCATCATGCAGCTGGTGATCAAGTGGATCGGTGGCGGGCTGGAAAAGATCACCGGTATTTCCAAGGTTGAAAGCCTTGGTGCGGCCAGCAACATCTTCGTTGGCCAATCGGAAAGCCCGCTGGTCGTGCGCCCCTATCTGGCCGCACTGGCGCCCAGCCAGCTGTTCTGCCTGATGACCGTGGGCATGGCCGGCGTGGCGGGCACAATCCTGGCCGCTTACGCCAGCATGGGCATCCGGATCGACTACCTGGTCGCGGCCGCCTTCATGTCGGCGCCGGGCGGGATTCTGATGGCCAAGATGATCATGCCGGATTCGAGCGGCGACAAGATCGTCGAGCCCGACGAGGTGAAGGTTGCGGGCCTGGATGAAGAACCGCCCGCGAACATCATCATGGCGGCATCGCAGGGTGCGCAGACCGGGGTGAAGCTGGCGGTCGCAGTGGGCGCCATGGTCCTAGCCTTCGTTGCGCTGGTGGCCCTGGCCAACGGTATCCTGGGCGGGATTGGCGGCTGGATCGGCCGCCCCGACCTCTCGTTCCAGATGATCCTCGGCTATGTCTTCGCACCGGTGTTCTGGCTGCTGGCCGGCCCGGACTGGACCGAAGCCCTGCGCGCCGGCGGCTTTTTTGGCACCAAAGTGGTGCTGAACGAATTCGTCGCCTTTATCGATCTGGGCCAGACCCAGGGCCTGACCGAGCGGACAGTGGCCGTGGTCACCTTTGCGCTGTGCGGCTTTGCCAACT
>JBEGJL010000142.1:0-7766 GCA_041184605.1 Pseudomonadota bacterium | reverse complement strand
CCGCAAGGATGGCACGGCGTTTTAGCGCGCGAGCGCGCCGTCCAGCAGCCGTGCCAGTCGCAGCCCCGCCTGGCTGATCCGCTGGCGCAGGGTCGGCAGGCTGGTTTCGATGTCGTCATTGGTCCAGACCACCGCCTTGGGCGCTTCGCCGCCCGCACAGGGATCGCGGTCAAACGCCTTGGCATAGACCAGCCCGCGCGCAAGTTCCCAGGATTCGCGGCCCCAGTCAGCCACTTCCCCGGTATCCAGCGCAGCGCGATCGGCGGGTGAATAACGGCGGATCAGCGGCGGTACGGCGCTGCTGATCCCGCGCTCGGCCATCGGCCCGTCCCAGACCGCGTGGAGGTTGCGGCCCGGCGCAATGCCATACTGCGCGGCGACCTGATTGCCGCCAAGGTCGTTGTTGTCGCCCGAATGCAGCGGCATGTGCAAATCGCCGACGAAGTGGGTCAGCCAGACCAGGGCCTCAAGCCGTTGAGCCGCTGGCAGGGTCTTGTCAGCCAGGATCTTGCGGTTGCGCTCGATCTGGCCGGTCACGCAGTTGCCGTTGGCGCAATTGGCCCGCGGGTCATAGGGGCGGCAGATACTCATCGTCTGGTAGTGCCAGGGGAAGGAATAGGCCCAGCGCCAAGGTTCGCGCCGGATGCAGTCAGGCCAATAGCTCGCCTCTTCCAGGCTGCGGACATGGCAATAGGGGGTGCCAAGTCCCTTTTCAGAACGGAGCAGTTCGCGCACCGCGGCGCGCGTCTGCGGGGTGACATTGGCCCAGGCGATGCTGGCGGTGCTCTGATGGCCGAATTCGCCCCAGGCAAAGGCCGGGCGCGCCACCAGTGCCGCCATGGCGGCCAACATCACCGCAATCCACCGCATCACTTTGTTCCGCCTGGTCGGCCCGGTATTTCCCATTGTTCGATTACCCATTCTTCGTCTTCGGCGGCAGTGACCCAGGTCTGCAGCCATTCGTGTTCCCAGATTGCTTCCATATAGGCCTGGGCAAAGCCCGGCACGGCAATTCCGTAAGTCAGGAAACGGCTGACCACGGGGGCATAGAAGATGTCGGCCGCGCTGAAGGTCCCGAACAGGAACGGCCCACCGCGCCCAAACCGCGCCCGTGCCTCGGCCCAGAGCGTCAGGATGCGGACAACGTCTTCGCGCGCATCATTGTCGATTTCCCAGCCCTGCACCTGGCGCCGGATATTCATCGGGCACTGGCGACGTAGCGCGGCAAAGCCGGAGTGCATTTCGGCCACCATTGACCGGGCCATCGCGCGGGCGTCGTCAGCCTTCGGCCAGAAGCGGTCCCGCCCGACCCGGTCGGCCAGGTATTCGACAATCGCCAAGCTGTCCCAGACCACGGCATCACCATCCCACAGTACCGGCACTTTGCCGGACGAGGGCGCAATCTCGTCATGCTGCTTTTTGCGCTGGTCCCAGTCCTTGCCGTAAAGCGGCACCTGGATTTCCTCGAAGCTGAGGCCCGATTGCTTGCAGGCCAGCCAGCCGCGCAGCGACCACGACGAATAGTTCTTGTTGCCGATGATCAGCTTCATCATCCCCGGCTAGCCGTTCATCCTGCTGCTGTCGACAATGAACGGGACAGGACGAGGCATTGGCGATCACCTTTGGTGCGGTTATGGGGCGGGCGATGGACAACCCCGGCCTGCCTGTCTGCGTTGCGGCGCTCTACCAGTTTACCCCCTTCGCGGACCATTCTGCGTTGCAAGCGCCCTTGCTTGACTGCTGCCGCGCAGCGGGCGTGAAGGGCACCCTGCTGCTGGCGCAGGAGGGGATCAACGGGACCATCGCTGGCAGCGATGCAGGTATCGCCGCCGTGCTCAATCACATCCGGGGCCTGCCAGGCTGCGCTGACCTTGAGGTCAAATTTTCACGCGCGCCGGCCCTGCCATTCCACCGGATGAAGGTGCGCCTGAAGCGCGAGATCGTGACCATGGGTCAGCCGGACATTGATCCGCTTGGTTCGGTTGGTACCTATGTCCCGCCGGCGGACTGGAATGCGCTGATCGCCGATCCCGGGACCATCGTGATTGACACCCGCAATGATTACGAAGTGGCGATCGGGACCTTCAAGGGGGCGATCGACCCGCAGACAGCCAGCTTTCGCGAATTTCCGGATTGGTTCCGCGCGCGGCGCGATGAGCTCTTGGGACAAGGCCAGGCGCCAAAGGTCGCGATGTTCTGCACCGGGGGGATCCGCTGCGAGAAGTCGACTGCCTTCCTGAAGGCCGAGGGCGTGGAAGAGGTCTATCACCTGCAAGGCGGGATCCTGAAATACCTTGAGGAAGTGCCGCCTGAGGACAGCCTGTGGCAGGGCGAGTGCTTCGTCTTTGATCAGCGGGTGAGTGTCGGTCATGGGCTCGTGCCCGGCGGCTATGCCCTGTGCCATGCCTGCCGCCGACCGGTCAGCGCCGAGCAACAGGCGGCACCGGAATATGAGGAGGGGGTCAGCTGCCCCGCCTGCTTTACCGAGCGGACCGAGGAACAGCGCGCGGGTTACCGCGAACGCCACCGCCAGGAACAACTTGCCGCCAGGCGCGGGACGGCCCATGTCGGGGCAATCATGAGCGAGAACACCAAATGAGCCTGCGTCCGTTTCACCTTGCGTTCCCAGTCCACGATCTGGCCGCCGCGCGCGCGTTTTACGGACAGGTAATGGGCTGCCCCGAAGGCCGCTCCTCCGAACAGTGGGTCGATTTTGATTTCTTTGGTCATCAGCTTGTTGCCCACCTGGCTCCAGACAACTCTGGCCGCGATGCCGCACGCAACCATGTTGATGGGCACGGGGTGCCGGTCCCGCACTTTGGCGTGGTGTTGACGCTCGAAGACTTTGACGTGCTGGCCGAACGGATGCGCAGCGCAGGCGTGAAGTTCGAGATCGAACCCTATACCCGCTTCAAGGGCCAGACTGGCGAGCAATCGACTATGTTCTTCCGCGATCCGAGCGGCAACGCGATCGAGATCAAGGCCTTTGCCGATCTGGGGCTGATGTTCGCCAAATAAGGCTTTACTGGATCAGCGCGTCTTCGAAGATTGCCCCGCGCAGTTCGGCAATGCCCATGCCCTTTTCGCTGCTGGTCACGTGCACCAGCGGGAAGGCGGCTGAATGCTTGCGCGCCTCTGCCTCGGTAGCGGCAGTCACGGCGGCCAGTTCGCTGGCCTTGATCTTGTCCGCCTTGGTCAGGACGATGCGATAGCTCGCGGCCGCCTCGTCCAGCATTTTCATCATGTCGATATCGACGGGCTTGGGGCCATGGCGGCTATCGATCAGCAGCAGGGTGCGCTTCAGCACCACGCGGCCGCGCAGGAAATCGCGGACCAGCCGTTTCCACTGCTCAACCACCTTGAGCGGGGCCTTGGCAAAGCCATAGCCCGGCATGTCGACCAGCCGGAACACCAGCGGATTGCCAACATCGAAAAAGTTCAGTTCCTGCGTGCGCCCCGGCGTAACCGAGGTGCGCGCCAGCGACTTGCGGCCGGTCAGGGCGTTGAGCAGCGAGCTCTTGCCGACGTTCGAACGGCCGGCAAAGGCAATCTCCGGCACCTCCGGATCGGGCAGGAACTGCAGCCCCGGCGCGGACTTCAGGAACTCGACGCGCCCCGCGAACAGGCGGCGCGCCCGTTCCACGGGGTCATCGATCTGGTCCATCGTTCTACTTTGCCCGTTCGCGCGCCCGCTTGGCATCGGCCGCGTCCTTGGCGGCCTGTTCCTTCAACTGCGGATGCTTTGAATAGAGGTACTTCTGCTGGGCGATGGTCAGAATGTTCGAGGTAATCCAGTAGATCAGCAGACCCGCCGCGAACGGCGCCATGATGAACATCATCATCCATGGCATCAGCGCAAAGACCTGCTGCTGGACCGGATCCATCTGGGCCGGTTGCAGCTTGAATTGCAACCACATGGTGATGCCCAGCAGGATCGCCAGCACGCCGATGCCCAGGAACGACGGCGGCGTGAAATCAAGTAAGCCGAACAGGTTCAGCACGTGCAGCGGATCGGGCGCGGACAGGTCCTTGATCCACAACGCAAAGGGCTGGTGGCGCATTTCGACCGCCAGGATCAGCACCTTGTAAAGCGCGAAGAACACCGGGATCTGCAAGAAGATCGGCAGGCAGCCAGCAAGCGGGTTGACGCCTTCCTTCTTGTAGAGCGCCATGATCTCTTCCTGCTGCTTGGGCTTGTCGTCCTTGTAGCGCTCCTGGATCGCCTTCATTTTCGGCTGGATCGCGCGCATCGCGGCCATGCTGGCGAACTGCTTCTGCGCGATCGGGAACATGATCCCGCGCACGATCAGTGTCATCAGGATGATCGCCACGCCAAAGTTGCCGACCGCCTTGAACAGCGAATCGAGCAGCATGAACAGCGGGCGTTCAAACCAGCGGAACCAGCCCCAGTCGATCGCCAGGCTGAATTTTGGGATGCCGCTCGCCTCATAGCGATCGAGCACCTTGATCTCCTTGGCCCCGGCGAATAGCCGGGTGCTGCGGGTCAGGCTCTGCCCGGGGGCGAGGGTGCTTTCGGTGTAGAACAGGTTCGCAAGGAAAATATCGCGGCCCGGCGTGCGGAAATCGGCGCTGGCCGGAACCTTGGCTTCCGGGATCAGGGTCGACATCCAGTAGACGTCGGTAAAGCCGACCCAATCGGTGCGGCCATCCTTGGTGACCTTGCCGGTCTCGCTGACGTCCTTGTAGTTGGTGCCGAAATCGACGACCTCGTCAAAGGCGCCGAAGGGGCCGGCGTGAACGTTGAAACTGTCCAGCGCGGCGGTCTTGTTGGTGCGGTTGAGCTGGGCAACCGGTTCAACCGTCAGCGGTTCAGTGCCCGCGTTGATCACGCCCTGTTCGACCGTCAACATATAGTCTGCGTCGATCTTGTAGGTCAGGGTAAAGGTCGCGCCGGTGGGGTTGGTCCAGCTGAGCGTGACCGGGGTCTGCGGCGTCAGTTTTGCGCCCGCGGGGGCGGTCCAGACAGTCTGCGGGCCAGGGACGGTGCCGGGCGCGCCGACCCAACCGAACTGGGCATAGTGCTGTGCCGGCGTGCCCGCGGGTGAAAAGATGCGCTGCGGGCCGCTCTTCGGGTCGACGGCAGCAGTGTGGCGGACGGTGACCAGGTCATCGACCACGCCGCCAACCGGATTTAGCGAGCCGGTCAGGCCCGGCGCGGCAATCGCGATCCGGCCCGGCGCGGCCAGCGTGGTTTGCAGGTCACGGGCCTCCTCGGCGATGTCGGCCGCATTGGTCAGTCCGCCCTCACGGGTCGGCTTGGCCGTGCCGGAGGGCGCAGCGGACGGGCTGGCGCTGGCAACGGGCTTGGCCTTGCCGGCGTGGGGATAGAAATAGCGGACGCCCGCATCCCAGCCGAACAGCAGCAGTGCGCTCAGCACTACGGCCAGGATCAGGTTGCGCTGGTTCTGATTTTCCAAGGAAATGCCCCTAGTGGTCTTGATTTCGGTGTAGGTGGAGAGCCATGCGGCGCCATTCAAGGCACCGGGTCATAGCCATGCCCACCCCACGGGTGGCAGCGCATTAGCCGCTTCGCCGCCAGCCAGCCACCCTTAATCGCGCCATACTTCTCCACCGCCTCGATCGCGTACTGCGAGCAGGACGGGGCATAACGGCACGACGGCGGCAGGACCCTGGACGGGCCAAGCTGCCAGCCACGGGCGATCAGGATCAGCAGGCGCTTCATTTGCGGCGGCGCGGCGGATCGCCCTTGCCTTGGGCTGCCCGGGAAAGGGCGGCTACAAGCTCTTCGCGCAGCAGGGCAAAATCGCGTTCGACCCCGCCTTCGCGGCCGATCAGCACGTGGTCATGATCGGGCAGCCCCCCGGCGGGCAGCACGTCGCGCAGCAGGGCACGGAAGCGGCGTTTCATCCGGTTGCGTACCACCGCGTTGCCGATCTTCTTGGTAACGGTGATGCCATAGCGCAGGCCCTGGCCTTCGTTCGGGCGCGCCAAAAGCACGAAACCGGGGCGTGCTATGCGCAAGCCCCGGTTGGCAGCCAGAAAATCAGCCCGTCGCGTAAGGACGGACATTGGCAATGATTCGCTCAGGCAGAGAGCTTCTTGCGGCCACGCGCGCGGCGGGCGGCAAGCACCTTGCGGCCGCCGACAGTGGCCGTGCGGGCGCGGAAGCCGTGGCGGCGAGCGCGGACAAGGTTGCTGGGCTGGAAGGTGCGCTTCATGATAACCTCGAAAACCGAATAAAAAGGGCCGCCGCAAAGGCGACCGCATCACAGGGGCGGGCCGTTAAGCGAGGCTGGGCAGTGAGTCAAGGGATTCGCGCTCAGTTCAGGCTGACCCAGCGGGCCATTTCCGCCCCACTCAGCCATTTTGCACTGCTGAAGGCGGCAGAGTTGGTCATGGTATAGAAGGCCCGCGCCTGCGCAGCCGTCATGCCCATCTCGCGATAATAATCGATGTAAGCGCGATTCTCGGGCGAATCCGGCGGATAATCGCGTGCTTCCCGGCCATATTCGTCGGACCACGAATGCACGGCGAATTCGGCGGCCGGATCGGCAATTCGCCGTGCTCCGGCCAGAAACAGCTCGACGCCGCCCGAGCGGACCGAGCCGCCAGCCGGAACAAAGGTGGCAATCCCGTGCGCGTGGATCATCCGGCCCAATCGCAGGTTGGCACGGTCATCTTCGGTGCCGGGGCATTCGATCAGCTCGATCAGCGAGATCCCCGGATAGGCGCGCAGCATGGCCGTGAACTGGGCCGGGCTGGCGCTATCGGTAACGTCCACCAGCGCGGCGCGGGTCGGATCAAGCACCCGGAACGGACCATAGGCAGCGATGGCCTGCGGGGCCGGGGCGAGCACTGTGCCAAGATAACGATCAGAGCCGACCGGCTCATTGCCGATCGCCTGGGTGACCGGCACGCTGCTTACGTCCTGCGCCTGGAGCGGAGCAGCAAGCAGGACCAGGAGCAGAACAAGGTGGCGCAGCATGGAAACCTCCATCGCTGACCCGGCTTGCCGGAAACCGAACGTCCAGGGTTAAGTTCCGGTAAGCGCCTGCCTGCACGCTTTGACTCGACACCGCGCCACCGCCGGGGCATCACCTAAGCTACTGTATACAGGGGGTGTTCTTGGTCGCGCTGGTCCAGACGGTTGCCTATCTCGGCTTGGAAGCGCGCGCGGTGGAGGTGCAGTGCCAGATTGCTCCCGGCCTGCCGCGCTTCAATCTTGTCGGCCTGCCGGACAAGGCGGTGAATGAAAGCCGAGAGCGGGTTCATGCCGCACTCACTGCAATGGGGCTGGCGCTGCCGCCCAAGCGGATCACGATCAACCTCTCACCGGCCGACTTGCCCAAGGAAGGATCGCACTATGATCTGCCGATCGCGCTGGCGCTGTTGGCCGCGATGGGGGTGACCGATGCCGAACAGATCGCCGATTTCGTTGCGGTTGGCGAACTGGCGCTCGATGGCCGGATCGTGCCGACGCCCGGCGTGCTGCTGGCTGCGCTCCATGCGTCCGGGACGGACAAAGGCTTGGTCTGCCCGGCGGCGCAGGGAGGGGAAGCGCGCTGGGCCAGCGGTATACCCATCCTCGCCGCCCCAGACCTGATCAGCCTGCTCAACCACTTGAAAGGCACGGCCCGCCTTCCCGATCCGCAGCCAGGGGCTGTCGAAGAGGCGGTGCATGGACCAGACCTCAGGCAGGTTAAGGGTCAGGAAGTGGCCAAGCGTGGGCTCGAAATTGCCGCCGCAGGCGGGCACAACCTGCTGATGATCGGCCCGCCAGGTGC
>JBEGJL010000141.1:0-6305 GCA_041184605.1 Pseudomonadota bacterium | reverse complement strand
ATGAAATCGCGGTTATAGGCCAGGGCATTGGTGACCAGCTTGTCCAGCTCTGGATGGGCGGCCGGATCGGCATTGTCGACATAATTGCCAAGATAGGACCAAACCTGTTCACGCGTGGCCTGCGCGCCCAGCACCCCAACCAGGTTCAGCAGCAGGCCATAGGTCACCGGCAGCTTGTCGCCAGCGCCGCCCTGATAACCATTGGCACGCAGCAGGTGCCAGACCGGATTACCGAGCTGCTGTTCCACCGGCTGTTCGGCCAGCTTTTCGCGGAACTGCCAGTATTCATCGACCGCGCGCGGGATGATCCCGACGTGCAGGCTCTTGGCGCTCTTGGGATCGCGGAACAGGTAAAAGCCAAGGCTCTCTTCGCTGCCATAGGTCAGCCACTGTTCGATCGTCAGGCCATTGCCCTTGGACTTTGAGATCTTCTCGCCGTTCTCATCCAGGAACAGCTCATAGATCATGCCTTCGGGCGCGCGGCCACCCAGCGCGCGGGCGATCTTGCCGCTCTCGCGCACAGAGTCGGTCAGGTCCTTGCCGCACATTTCATAGTCAACGCCCAGCGCCACCCAGCGCATGGCCCAATCGACCTTCCACTGCAGCTTTGAATTGCCCCCCAGAATGCAGCTTTCGACCATTTCGCCATGGTCCTCGAACCGGACCATCCCCGCTTCGGCATCAACCACCGCAACCGGCACCTGCAAGACCTGCCCAGTCTTGGGGCTGACCGGCAGGACCGGCGAATAGGTCTGGCGGCGTTCCTCGCGCAGGGTCGGCAGCATGATGTCCATGATCGCCTGCCAGTTGCGCAGCACGCCGCGCAGGGCATCGTCAAACTGGCCCGAATTGTAGCGATCGCTGGCTGAGACAAACTCGTAATCGAAGCCGAAGCGATCCAGGAAATCGCGAAGCATCGCGTTGTTATGGTGCGCGAAGCTTTCGTACTTGCCGAATGGATCGGGAATGCGGGTCAGCGGATGGCCCAGATAGGCGGTCAGCAGCCCCTGGTTGGGAATGTTGTCCGGCACCTTGCGCAGACCGTCCATGTCATCGCTGAAGGCCACCAGCCGGGTCGGCGCACCGCCGGTCAGCGTTTCATAGGCGCGGCGGACCAGCGTTGTGCGCAGAACTTCCTGGAACGTGCCGATATGCGGCAGGCCCGATGGACCATAGCCGGTTTCGAACAGCACCGGGCTGCCATCGGGTTTGCCCTCGGGGTACCGCTTCAGCAGCTTACGGGCCTCTTCAAATGGCCAAGCCTTGGATACCTGTGCGGCGGTCAGGAGAGCGTCTTCAGTCATGCGCGGCCCTTTCGCGCCAAAGCGCCCGCGTTGCAAGGCACGATTGCCCCTTGCGCAAAGCCGTTGCGGCCCCGAAAGTCGCGTCCATGACGATGTGAGGGGGCAATAATGCGATTTGCACACTGGCTGGCCGCAACGGGTCTGGCGCTGGCAGCACCATTGGCGGCACAGGATCCGGGCGCAACGCTATGGCGCGGCGGGACAATCATCACAATGGATGGCGATACGCCTACCATGGCCGAGGCCGTGGTAGAACGCGACGGCAAGATCGCCTTCGTCGGCCAGGAAGCCGATGCCCGCGTTGCAGCCGGCAAGAATGCCCAGGTGCACGATCTGAAGGGTGCAACCCTGTTGCCAGGCTTTGTCGATGCCCATTCGCATTTCGCCATCGGCTTGCAGACTGCGGGCGGCCTTGATCTAGCCGATCCGGCAACCGGCGACACCTCTTCTGTCACCAAGCTGCTGGCGGCTGTGAAACGCTATGGCGCCAAGGTGCCCAAAGGCGGCTGGGTTATCGTCTGGCGCTATGACGATGGTTTGCTTGCAGATCGGAGCCACGTCACCCGCGCCGAGTTGGACAGCATCCTGCCCGATCGCAAGGTCGTTCTCCTGCACGTCTCGCTGCATGGGCTGGTGGCGAATAGCGCGGCTTTAAAGGCAGCGAAGCTGAGCGACGGCATGAAGCCCCCGGCCGGCGGCGTCATGCCCAGCGATGCCAAGGGCAAGCTGACCGGGCTGCTGTTTGAAAAGGCCATGCTGCCGATGTCGCTGGTCCTGCCCCAACCCAGCGCCGAAGCCCGCCTTGCCGCGCTTGATGGCGTGCAGATGCGCTATGCCCGCGAAGGCTTCACCTGGGCACAGGATGGCGCGACCAACCCGGTCGATCTGGCCTTCCTGACCTCCCCCGCCGCCCAGCAGATCCTCAAGATCGATCTGGCGCTGCTACCCTTTGCCATGACCGGGATAGAGGCCGTGCTGGAAAACCCGGCAATGACGCCGGGTGCCCATTTCGGGCGGGTCAAGTTGCAGGGAATCAAGTTCACGCTCGATGGCTCTCCGCAGGCACGGACTGGCTTTTTCACCCGTGACTACGCTCTCGGCTCACCCGATGGAAAACATCCCTGGCACGGCCAGCCGGTAACGACGGATGAGGCGTTTCAAACGCTGGCCCGCAAGGTGCATGAGCGCGGCTGGCAGATCTTTGTCCATGCCAATGGCGATGCCGCGATTGACATGGCGATCCGCGGGTTCGATGCGCTGGGGCTCAACGCGGTCGATGATCGCCGCCCGATCGTGATCCATTCGCAATTCATGCGGCCCGATCAGATTCCGGCCTATGTCCGGATCGGGGTGGGTCCGTCCTATTTCTCGAACCACACCTATTATTTCGCCGATACCCATCGCCGAAACTTCCCTAATGAGGTAGTCGATTTCATCAGCCCCTTCACCGCCAGCCGCGCAGCCGGGCTGATCCCATCGAACCATTCGGACTATCCGGTCACCCCGCTCGACACCCGCGCCCAGCTGTGGAGCGCGATGGCGCGCACTTCACGCACTGGCGTGGTCAGCGGGGCGGACCAGCGCGAAGATGCCTGGCATGCCTTGCAGGCACTCACCACCGGCCCGGCCTGGCAGGCGTTCGAGGAAAATCAGCGCGGCCGGATCAAGCCGGGCTTGCTGGCCGATTTCGTTGTGCTCGATCACAACCCGCTGACCACCCCGGTTGACGATATTCGCGCGATCCGGGTGCTGGAAACGGTCAAGGAAGGAAAGACGATCTGGCGGGCTGACTAGCCTTCGCGCAGGATCAGCGCCGCGCCCGGCTTGTGGGCGCGGATCTCTTCCTCGGTCAGCCCACAGATCTCGTGCGGGAAGACCAGCCATTCCTCGGTCTCATGGACGAAGAAGTCGGGCTTTAGCTCGGTCTGGTTGCGGCTGGGCTTGTAATAGGCCGTGGCGATCTTGATCGTATCGGGCGTGTTGTGGCGGCACCGCGCCTTCAACTCGCGCAGGAAGGCCTCGACCGAGCGGCCAGTATCGAACACGTCATCGATCACCAGCAGACGATCTTGGGGATTCAGCACGTCGATCAGATAGCCCAGCGCATAGACCCGCACTTCGCGGTCCTGCTGGTCGATCCCGGAATAGCTGGCGGTGCGGATCGCGATATGATCGGTCTCGATCCCGCGATAGGCCAGCAGTTCCTGTACCGCGATCCCCACTGGCGCCCCGCCGCGCCAAATGCCGACGATATGGGTCGGCACGAACCCGGCGTCGAGCACCTTGTTGGCCAGGGCAAAGCTGTCCTCCAGCAGCCGGTCGGCGGTCAGGTAAACCTTATCGACCACCGGCCACCTCCGCGATTTCGGCCAGGTGCTGAATCTGGTCCGCCATCGGCAGGAAGGACCCGGTAAAGCTGTTTTCCGCCAGCTTGACGATCTCTGCCTCCGACAGGTCCAGCGCATCGGCAATGGCGCGGAAGTTATCATTGATATAACCCCCGAAATAGGCCGGGTCGTCAGAATTGACCGTGGCCTTCAGGCCCAGCTCGAGCATCTTGCGCACCGGGCTTTCGCCGATGTCCTTGATCACGCAGAGCCGCAGGTTGGACAGCGGGCAAACCGTCAGCGTCAGCCCCTCGTCCGCGATGCGGCGGACCAGCGCGGCGTCTTCCAGTGCGCGGTTGCCATGGTCGATCCGCTCCACCTCCAGCAGGTCGAGCGCCTCGTGCACATATTCGGGCGGCCCTTCCTCCCCGGCATGGGCGGTGACATGCAGCCCTAACTCGCGCGCCTTGGCGAAGACCTGTTGGAACTTGCTCGGCGGGTGTCCCACTTCGGAGGAATCGAGTCCGACGCCATGGATCCGATGGAGGTGCGGCATGGCCTGTTCGAGCGTGGCAAAGGCCTCTTCCTCGCTCAAGTGGCGCAGGAAGCACATGATCAGGCGGTAAGTGATGCCCAGCTGCGCCTCGCCGTCCTTGAGCGCACGCTCGATGCCGTTCAGTACCGTTGCAAATTCCACGCCGCGTTCGGTGTGGCCCTGGGGGTCGAAGAAGATCTCGACATGGCGCACGGTGTCCTCGGCCGCCCGTTCCAGATAGGCCCAGGTCAGGTCATAAAAGTCCTGCTCGGTCAGCAGCACCGACATGCCCTGATAGTAAATGTCCAGGAAATCCTGGAGATTCGAGAATGAATAGGCCGCCCGCACCGCCTCGACCGAGGCGAACGGGATCGACACCCCGTTGCGCTGCGCCAGGGCAAACAGCAGTTCAGGCTCAAGCGAACCTTCGATGTGGAGATGGAGCTCCGCCTTGGGCAGGCGGGCGATCAGGGCATTGCGCGAGGGATTCGACATGCCCGACGCTTAACCGGCACGGCTGCGCGGTCAACAGCTTGCCCTGCGTTCCAGTTCCGTTCTATCGGATTCCCCGTGACCGAAGCCCTGCCCCTGCCTGCGATTCACGCCAGCCATTCCGGCTGCTGGCTGCGCGATGGCCGCGGCACCACCCGCGCGACCGGCAAGGGCGAGGCGATCATTGCCGCTGCCGATACCCCGCTGCTGATGGTCAATGCCCCGCTGGTGGCAACGCGGCTCGGCTATCCTGACCTGTCGGGCCTCGATCTACTGGAACTCTACGCCTTTATCCACCCGGCGCGGTTCATGGTGCCTACGCCCAAGGGGCTGGCCCACGCGCTGGATCTGCCCGAGCCCGAAGGGGATGATGCTGTCCCCGCCCTGCTCCAGTATGCCGCGGAAGCCTTGCTCGCCACCTGCAACGATCCCGCCTGGCCCGAGCGTGAGGGAGCCTGGACCGCGCTCCAGAACCTGACCCGGATGCGCTGGCCCTGGGCACCCTTGCTGGCAGCGCGACTGGCCGCTCCAGCCAAAGCCGAACGCTGGCTGTTCGCCCGATTGCCCGAGTGGGAGGAGACGCCGGAGCGGCCACAACCGGCACAGGTGACGCTCACCGCAGATGCAATCACCCAGCGACTGGGCCAACTGACGTGCAGCGGTGCAGAGGCGCGCCCGGCGCAGGTTGCCTATGCCAATGAAGCTGGCGAAGTCTTTGCCCCGCGCCGCCGGGAAGGCCTGCCGCACCTGCTGCTGGCGCAAGCGGGGACCGGAATCGGCAAGACGCTGGGATACCTCTCCCCGGCCTCGCTCTGGGCCGAGCAATCGGGCGGAACGGTCTGGGTTTCGACCTATACCAAGGCCCTGCAACGCCAGCTTCGGCGCGAAAGCCGCCGGGCCTGGCCAGGCCAGCGCGGGAACGGCAGCCAACCAGTTGTCGTTCGCAAGGGCAGAGAAAATTATCTTTGTTTGCTGAATCTTGAAGATGCTTTGCAAGGTGGTTTCGCAGGTCGCGCGGCGATCATGGCGCAACTGGTGGCGCGCTGGGCAGCCTATAGCCAGGACGGTGACATGATCGGCGGGGATCTGCCCGGCTGGCTTGGCACGCTGTTCCGCCAGCGCGGGATAAAGGCGTTGACCGACCAGCGCGGCGAATGCGTCTATGCAGGTTGCCCGCATTACCGCAAATGCTTCATTGAGCAGGCCTCCCGCGCCTCGGCCCAGGCCGATCTGGTGATCGCCAACCACGCGCTGGTCATGGTCAACGCCGCGCGCGGGCGCGACCATGCGCAGCGCCCCACCCGGCTCGTCTTCGACGAAGGCCACCACGTGTTCGAGGCGGCGGATTCAACCTTCGCCGCCGCGCTGACCGGGGCCGAAACCATCGAACTGCGCCGTTGGGTGATCGGCCCCGAACGCGGCTCCAAAGGCCGCCGTAGGGGCCTGTCCGCCCGCCTCGCCGATGTCGCCAGCTATGACGAAGCCGGTGGCAAGGCGATTGCCGCTGCGCGCTATGCCGCCGAAGCCTTGCCCGGCGATGGCTGGCTGCAACGCTTGGTCGAAAATGCGCCGTCCGGACCGCTGGAAGAACTGCTCGCCGCGGTTCGGGCCACTGTCTACGCCCGTGACGAGAGCGGCGGTCAGGAG
>JBEGJL010000140.1:0-3796 GCA_041184605.1 Pseudomonadota bacterium | reverse complement strand
GGATCCTTTCCTGCGAGGTCGCCCGACGGTTGATGGCAGCGGGCAAGCCGGGCCGGATCGTCAACATCAGCTCGGTCGCACACTTCCGTTATGACGGCAGCGGGGCGGCCCTTTATGCCGTGACCAAGACCGCGATCGCCCGCATGACTGAAGCGCTGAGCGTCGAATGGGCGCCCTATGGGATCAACGTCAACGCCATTGCGCCGGGCATGTTCGTTTCGGAAATGACCGACGGGATGTTTGAACGGATGGGCGGCAACCCCGCCCCGCACCTCGCCCGTCAGCGGGTGCCGGTGCCTGAGCAGATGGATTCGACCTTGCTCTACCTCGTCGCCCCGGCCAGCGAATGCGTGACCGGTGCGATCATCCGGATCGACGATGGCCAAAGCTCGGCCGTCCGGCTGCGCAAATAAGGAAAGCACGGCGATGCTGGTTACTGTCGAACGCGATGGCGGCGTGGCCGTTGTCACCCTGAACCGGCCGGAGGCGATGAACGCCCTGTCGCGCGGGTTGCGCGCCCAGCTGGCGCAGGTGATGACCGAGCTTGACTGCGATGAACGGATCCGCGCCGTGGTGCTGACGGGCGCCGGCACCCGCGCCTTCACTGCCGGGCTCGATCTCAAGGAACTGGGCGTCGAAGGGCTGGGCGCTGCCAATGCTAGCGAAGCCGTGGCCAACCCGGTCAAGGCAATCGAGCAATGCCGCAAGCCGGTGATCGGCGCGATCAATGGCGTGGCGATCACCGGCGGTTTCGAAGTGGCGCTTGCCTGCGACATCCTGATCGCGAGTGAGAACGCGCGGTTTGCCGATACCCACGCCCGCGTGGGCATCATGCCCGGCTGGGGCCTGTCGCAAAAGCTGTCGCGCCTGATCGGGATCAGCCGCGCCAAGGAGCTCTCGCTGACCGGCAACTTCCTCGACGCGCAAACTGCTTGCGCCTGGGGTCTGGTCAACCGGGTGGTCGCGGCAGACCAGCTACTGGCGGTAGCGAAGCAATTGGCGGCCGATATCGCCAGCGCCGATCCCGCGATGATCGGGGCTTACAAGAAGCTGATCGACGATGGCTATGCCCTGCCGTTTGGTGAGGCGATGGCGCTGGAGCACAGTAGATCATCTGCCCGCAATGCACAGGTCAGCGGGGAAGAGGTCGAAGCGCGTCGGCTGGCGGTGATGGATCGCGGCAGAGCGCAAGCTAACTAGCGATCGCTCCAGTTCGGCGGGCGCTTTTCAAAAAAGGCTTGTTTAGCCTCGGCAAAGTCACCCGCCTGGCCCAGCATCACCTGCTGGCGGTCTTCCAGCGCGAAGGCGTGTTCCATGCTGGCGGCATCGATGTTGAGGTTGAGCGCGTCCTTGGTCAGCCGCAGCCCCATCGGGCTGGTCAACAGCATCTCCCCGGCCAGCGCCAGGGCCTTGTCGAGCAGCTCTTCCTGGGGAACGATCTCGCTGAACAGGCCGCAGGCCACGGCCTTTTCCGCGCCCATGAACTTGCCAGTCAGCAGGTATTCGCTGGCCACCGAGCTACCAACCAGCCGCGGCAGGAAATAGCTGGCGCCCATGTCACAGCCGCCCAGGCCGATCTTGATATAGGCCGCGTTCATTCGCAGGTCGGGCGCGGCATAGCGCACGTCGGATGACAACAGCAGCGAGAAGCCGCCGCCGCAGGCCGGGCCCTGGGCGCAGGCGATGATCGGTTGCGGGCACTTGCGCATCGCCTGCATCACCGCCGCGATCATCCGCTGGGTGCGCCAGGACTGATGGATCGGCCCGGCGTCCGGATCGGGTGTCCAGCCGCCCAGATCAAGCCCGGCGCAGAAGGCCCGACCCTCGGCGCGCAGGATCACCACCCGCACCGCGGTGCGCTGGACCAGCCCGGTGAAGTAATCGAGCAAGGCCTGAATCAGCGGCTCGTTCATGGTGTTGAGTTTATCCGGCCGGTTGAGGCTAACCACCTCCACCGCGCCGCGATTTTCAATTGTGATCACCTGTTCCGCCATGGCCCCGCCCCTCTATCCGGTTTGACTCCAGTTGACCGACACCGACCGCCGTGGCAAGGCCCGCCTCGCCCGAGCGGGTGTAGCTCAATGGTAGAGCAGCAGCTTCCCAAGCTGAATACGAGGGTTCGATTCCCTTCACCCGCTCCAGTCCTCCCTCCAAAATCTGCCGCAGAAGTCTAGAAAAATGTCGGTTTTCCGACTATATAGACCACTGGCCTGTCCAGTGCCATCTACCCCTGTCCATGCAAAGCTAGTGGAATATGGGGGTCACACTGGGGGTCACATGAAACCCGGTGAATGGAGTGACCCCCAAATGGCTCTGACGGACACGGCGATCAAGAACGCCAAACCCAAGGCGACCCAGTACAAGCTGCATGACGAAAAGGGACTTTTTGCGATTGTCCGGCCAACCGGCGGCAAGCTGTGGCGCTTCCGGTACTTGCGGGATGTCCTTCCACGTGCCTTTACCCGCCCACCGGTAAGGCATCCCGGTAACGGGATGGATAGAGGGTGGCAGAACATCCTGCACTGTAAGGCCACTTGCGGAGGCGCACCTGAACTCAAGCATCACCTCCCCGGTTTCCGGATCGGTTATCTGTCTAGTCCGGATAGGCGCGCATCCCGGCGGCAACCGGTAAAGGAGTTTAGCGCGCCCTCTCCGTCCAGAAGAGATTTGCACGCCATCATCAGCCTCAAGTAGTGCGTCCAGATCAACGCCCCTCTCGTCCAACCACTTACGGGCCTTCGGCAGATCATCGATGTCCAGCGCCATGGTTCGCGGCCTGCTGTAGGCGTGGGCGAGGCCGATGTTGCCCCTCAGTGCGGAGGCGCGCTGGGGGTCAGTCATGGCATTCTCGGGCCTTTGCCAGCCTTTCGAACTCGGCCCCTTCTGCCCGGTGGGAATAGACACGAGGGCCAAGCCAGAGGCGACGTAATCAGCAGCAGTTGCCATTTACGCCCCCTGCTTTTTGGGTGCGTAGGCCTCCATCCTTTACTGTCGTCGTTGGAGGTGACAGCCCGGTAGCTGCTCTTTCTCCCGAGACGATCCAGCACCTTCGGAGTGCTCTCCTTTCAATGCGGGCTGATGACCATGGGCTATGGATCAAGGCAGGACTAGCCCTGAAGGCCCTCGGCGATACTGGGCGCGGGCTTTGGATGGAGTGGTCGCTGACTTCCGAAAAGTCTCAGGACAAGGAGCCACTGGCGCTTGCCAGAACGTGGGACGGCTTCACCCCGACCCAGATCGACTATAAGTTCGTGTTCGCCGAGGCGCAGAGGCGCGGCTGGGTTAATCCCGCGAAGACCTACACTTCGGCGCAGGCTCCTCACATTGAAGATGGAGTCCGGGCAACGCCGCAGCCTTTGCCTAACTCGCTTCGGAAAGTGAAAGTCCTCGACGTAGGCTGCCTCCCGTCAACTATCAGGGACGCGGTCAGCGACATTGCTGCGCGCGCTGAACTTCCTTCTCGACGCGGGCAAGCTCCCCAAGGATCATCCCGTTGCCTGCCGCGTCCTCGATATCGATGCCGCCGAGCAGTCCGAACTCTCGCTGATCGAGAACGTGATCCGTCTCGACATGACGCCCACCGATGAAATCCGGGCCTACAAGCACTTCGTCAATGAGGGCAGCGACCTCGATGCGATCGCCAAGCGGTTCGGTCGCACCCGCCGGTTCATCGAAGGCCGGCTGCGGCTTGCCGATCTCGCCGATCCGATCTTCACTGCGCTCGAGGAAGGCAAGATCACCCTCGATGTCGCCAAGGCCTACGCGACGACCCCCAATCACGAACGCCAGATGCTGG
>JBEGJL010000139.1:0-11682 GCA_041184605.1 Pseudomonadota bacterium | reverse complement strand
GTTTTGACATTGATGGGAGGTCACACATGCCGAAGGCACGTTCTTACAAGTCAAGATTGATTGCTCTCTGGGTGGTCGGGATCGGCGCTGCGGCGGTTGCTGGCTATCTTGGTAGCCATATTCTGCAGGCTAAAGATTCGATAGGCGGCCCATCGTTTGTGTTATTCTTGCTTATGGGTCTAACCGCTCTTGCCTTTGCAGCGGGTATGCCATGGTGGCGCAAGCTCGATGACCTGCAGAGGTTGGGGCAACTTAATGCGTGGTACTGGGGCGGGCAGATTGGCGGGCTCGTTGTCTTACTCGCCTTGGTAACCTTCACCGGAAAGAGCGATTACTCGCGCGGAGCCTTAGCCCTCTTTGCAGGAGAGTTTTTGGGCTTTTGCTTTTTCTGGCTTGCCTGGCGCCTGCGCAGCAACGGTTCAACAGAATGAAGAACAGCCTTCGCGATGTGCGCCGCGCGCGCGGTCTAAGCCAAGCAGATCTAGCGGAGGCCTTAGAAGTATCGCGCCAGACCATCATCGCGATTGAGGCGGACAAGTATGATCCATCTCTGCCGATGGCTTACCGACTGGCGGCCTATTTTGAATTGCCCGTCGAGGAGCTGTTCAGCAACCCCTGGCGCTGATCAGTCCTGCTTTTTCAGCGCCGCCAGTGCGGCGAAGGGGCCTGACGTGTCCCGATCGAGGAGCCCGGCCTTGCGTCGGGCTGCTTCTGCATTGGGGCCGACAGCGTAAGGATCGATTGCCAGCGCAAGTGTTTGGGCAAGGGCTTCGCCCAGGTCGAACAGGCTGCCTTCAAACTCGATCTGGTCCAGCTCTTCAGCTTCCAGCTCGATTTCCTCGTCCGGGGCAGAGGGGCCGCGCGCCGGGATGAAGTGCAGGTTGACCGGTTCATCGATGCTGACCGGCAGATCCTCGCCGCTAACCGCGCAGCTCTGGATGATCTCAGCCTGAAGTCGACCCTTGGCGCTCGCTCCTTCTGCTTCGCGTTCAAGCTCGATCCGGGCAGACATGCTGTCGATCCGGACTAGACCGAACCGCTTGGCGAGCGCAGCACGTTCCGCTTCGCTGGGTTCCAGGGCAACAGTGCTTCCCGGCAACAGGCGCGGGTCATAGGTGCGGCTGAATTCCGTCATGGCGCGATCTTTCCTGCAAGAAGGCCAGCCGTATCGCAGGTATCGAGCAGGTCGGCCAGCGCGCGGATCTCGGCGGCAAGCCCGGCGGCGTCTTCGTTCAGGGAAACGTTGCGTTCCAACGCGGCTTCCATCGGCTCTTCGCCAGCCAATGCCTTGCGGAGGGCATCCATCCGTCCGCCCAACGCGCCCATCAGCTTGCCAACGTGCTTGCCCACAACCATGTCGCCCAGACCAGTTTCCCGCAGCTGCGCGTCCATATCGGTCACGAACAGCTCGGTCAGCAGGATCGACTTGCTGGACAGTTCCGGTTCGCGCTCCATCCGCAGCAGGACCAGCGCCATGACGAGCGCGACGGCATCGAAGCGACCCGGCACCGTATCGGCCACGCCCAGTTCCGAATACCAGCGCGGTGTGCGGGCGACGCCAACAATTGCGTGCCACAGCGGGCGCACTTCGGCGTGTTCGTCAGTCTTCTTGCCAAACAGGCGGGCAAACAGGCCCATGGGTCAATTGTCCTTCGATCGTTCAGCGGGGATTAAACCCGCTGTCCCCAAGCGCCTGCTTGCCGCCATTGCGCGGCGCGTCAAGGCAGCCTAAGGCTCAGGCGCGATAGTGCGGGTGCGCGCTGCGGGCAATCGTCTTGCCTGCAAGCACTGCCACTGGAACGACAGGAACGGCATACGATGCGAGCAGCAGTGATCAAGGCGATGGTGGTTCTGGCCGCAGCGGGTACGCTGGGGGCCTGTAACTCGATCAAGGATCACCGCGGTTACATCGTCGATCAGCCGCTGGTCGATTCGGTCCAGCCGGGGATCGATAACCGCCAGTCGGTGGAACGCACCCTCGGTCGACCGACCTTTGAAAGCGCCTTTGGTCGCAAGGACTGGTACTATGTATCGTCCAATACCCGTCAAGCGGCCTTCACGCGGCCAAAGATCAATGAGCAGTTGGTGCTTCGCATCAGCTTTGACGAAGCTGGCAATGTCGCTGCGGTCGAACGCTCGGGCATGGAAAAGGTCGTGATCCTCAACCCCGATGGCGACAAGACGCCGACACTTGGGCGTGAGCGTACCTTCCTGGAAGACCTGTTCGGCAATATCGGTACGGTCGGCACCGGAGCGGGTGGCGCTGCGGGCGGCAAGGGCGGCCCGAACGGCAGTTAAGTTGAAAGTGCTGCGGCAGGACATATATCCCGCCGCATGGACAATCAGAACAGCAGCCACGGGCTGATCCCCTGGCATGGCACCACCATCATCGGCGTCAAACTGGGCGGCAAAACCGTCATCGCCGGCGACGGCCAGGTTTCGATGGGCAACACGGTGATGAAGCCCAACGCGCGCAAGGTGCGCCGGATTGGTGACGGATCGGTCATTGCCGGGTTTGCCGGCGCCACGGCTGATGCCTTCACTCTGTTCGAGCGGCTCGAGAAAAAGCTGGAGCAGCATCGCGGACAGCTGATGCGTGCGGCGGTCGAACTCGCCAAGGATTGGCGAACCGACAAGTACCTGCGCAATCTTGAAGCGCTGATGATCGTGGCCGACAAGGACGTGTTGCTGATCCTGACCGGCAACGGCGACGTGCTGGAGCCCGAACATGGCATTGCCGCGATCGGTTCGGGCGGCAACTATGCCCTCTCGGCTGCCAAGGCGCTGGTCGATTACGAACAGGATGCCGAAAAGATCGCGCGCCGCGCCATGCAGGTTGCGGCCGAAGTCTGCGTCTTCACCAATGACCGGGTGACCGTCGAAGTTATCTAACCATCGTCATTCCCGCGAAAGCGGGAACCCATCTCCCGCGTTGGCCCAATACAAAGCGTCCGAGATGGATCCCGCCTTCGCGGGGATGACGGGAACAGGAAGAAAATGAACCAGAACCTGACGCCCAAGGCGATCGTCGCCGCGCTGGATGAGCACATTATCGGCCAGGCCGAAGCCAAGAAGGCGGTCGCCGTGGCCCTGCGCAACCGCTGGCGCCGCCAGCGCCTGTCGCCGGAACTGCGCGACGAGGTAACACCCAAGAACATCCTGATGATCGGGCCGACCGGTTGCGGCAAGACCGAGATCAGCCGCCGCCTCGCCAAGCTGGCCGACGCGCCCTTCGTGAAGGTTGAGGCGACGAAGTTTACCGAAGTTGGCTATGTCGGCCGCGATGTCGAACAGATCGCCCGCGACCTGGTCGAGGAAGCGATCCGGCTGGAAAAGGATCGCCGCCGCGAAGCTGTGCGCGATGCCGCCAGCAAGGCGGCGATGGACCGCCTGCTCAAGGCACTGGTGGGTGAGAACGCCAGCGAGGCGACCCGCGAGAGCTTCCGCCAGCGGATCGTCGAAAACGCGATGAACGATGTCGAGGTGGAGATTGAGGTTGAGGACGCGCCGGGCATGCCGTTCGACGTGCCGGGAATGCCGGGCGGGGTCGGCATGATCAACCTTAGCGAAATGATGTCCAAGGCGATGGGCCGCCAGAACCTCAAGCGCCGCAAGCTTAAGGTCCCCCAAGCCTGGGACAAGCTGGTCGACGAGGAAGCTGAAAAGCGCATGGACCAGGACGATGTGGCCCGCGTTGCCCTTGCCAATGCCGAAGCCAACGGGATCGTCTTCATCGACGAGATCGACAAGATCGCCGTGTCCGACGTGCGCGGCGGTTCGGTCAGCCGCGAAGGCGTGCAGCGCGACCTGCTGCCGCTGATCGAAGGCACCACCGTCGCCACCAAATATGGCCCGATGAAGACAGACCATGTGCTGTTCATCGGCTCGGGCGCATTTCATGTGGCCAAGCCCAGCGACATGCTGCCCGAACTTCAGGGCCGCCTGCCGATCCGGGTGGAGCTGACAGCGCTGTCGGAAGAGGACTTCGTCCGCATTCTGGCGGAAACGCGTGCCAATCTGGTCGCGCAGTACAAGGCGCTGTTGGGGACCGAGAAGGTCACGGTGGAATTCACCCCCGAAGCGATCCGCGCTGTCGCCCGGATCGCTGCGCAGGTGAACGAGTCAGTCGAAAACATCGGCGCACGCCGGCTTCAGACCGTTATGGAAAAGCTGTTGGAGGAGCTGAGCTTCGAGGCCGAGGACCGCAAGGGTGAAACCGTGACGATCGATGAGGATTATGTCGCAGCGCGGCTCGATGGGCTGGCGCGCGATACAGACTTGTCGAAGTATATCCTGTAAGGGCTGCCGCATGAACACTCCACCCGACGACCGCCCGATCTATCGTTTGCTGACCGGCAAGGATGACCGCGCCTTTTGTGAACGCGTGTCCGAAGCACTGGAACAGGGGTGGCGACTTTACGGATCGCCGGTGCTCGCCTGGGATCAGGAAGCAGGATGCATGAAGGCCGCGCAGGCCGTCGTCTGGAAGGAAGCCGACGTCGTAATGTAGTCGCTGGCTATTCTGCGGCTTCGTCGACCTGCTCGGCCATCTCGGCCTGGCGCGCCCACATCTCTGCGTAGAGCCCGTCTCGGCGCAGTAGCTCGGCGTGGGTCCCGGACTCGGCCAACTGCCCGGCGTTCAGCACCAGGATTGTGTCGGCATCGGCAATTGTCGACAGGCGATGCGCGATCGACAGCGAGGTGCGGCCGGTGCTGACCCGATGCAGGGTCGCCAGCACGTCCTGCTCTGTCCGGGTATCAAGCGCCGAAGTGGCTTCATCGAGCAACAGGATCGGCGGGTTCTTGACCAGGGTTCGGGCGATGGCGACGCGTTGTTTTTCGCCGCCCGAAAGTTTCAGGCCACGCTCGCCCACTTCGGTATCGAACCCGGCGGGAAGGCGCCCGATCAGGTCCATCAGCGCGGCATCCCGTGCTGCCTGCTCAACCTCGGCAAGGGTCGCGCCGTCGCGGCCATAGGCAATGTTGTAGCCGATAGTTTCATTGAACAGCACCGAGTCCTGCGGGACGATGCCGATATTGGCCCGCAGGCTGGCCTGGGTGACCTGGGCAATGTCCTGCCCGTCAATCAGGATGCGCCCGCTCCATGGATCGTAGAAGCGGAATACCAGCCGCGCGATCGTGCTCTTGCCCGCGCCCGAGGGGCCGACGATTGCCACCTGGCTGCCAGCGGGCACCTCAAACGACAAGCCATTCAGGATCGTGCGTTCGCGCTCGTAACCGAACACGACATTATCAAAGGTCAGGGTGGGGCGCTTCACCACCAAGGCCGGTGCGCCGGGTGCGTCCTGCACCTCCACCTCGGTATCGATCAGCCGGAACATGTCGGCCATATCGGTCAGGCCCTGGCGGATCGTGCGGTAGACCATGCCCAGCATGTCGAGCGGACGGAACAGCTGCGCCAGATACGTTTGGACGAAGACCAGTTGCCCGGCGCTGTATTCCCCGCGTGCCCAGCCGCGCACGGTCAGCGCCATGGCCACCGCCATCAGCAGGTTGGTGATCACCGCCTGGGCAATGTTGAGCAGGCCAAGGCTGTTCTCGCTCTTCACGGCTGCCTTGGCATAGGCTTGGGTGGCCTGGGCGTAGCGGGCTTCCTCGCGCGTTTCGGCATTGAAGTACTTCACCGTCTCGTAATTGAGCAGCGAATCCACTGCGCGCGACAGGGCCTGGCCATCCAGCCGGTTCATCTGTTCGCGCAGCTTGGTACGCCATTCAGTGATCGCGCGGGTAGTCCAGATATAGGCCACCACGGCCAGCGCGGTTGAGATCACCAGCGGCCAGCCGAAATTGATATAAAAGATCACCGCCACGCCCAGCAGCAGGATGATCGTGGGGGCGATGTTGAACAGCATGAAATAGAGCATCGTGTCGATGCTCTTGGTCCCGCGCTCAATCACCTTGGTGACCTCGCCCGTGCGCCGCGCCAGGTGAAACCGTAGGGACAGGCGATGCAGGCGGGTAAAGACATTTTCGGCGAGGTGGGCGGTCGCCTGCTGGCCGACCCGTTCGAACACGATGTTGCGCAGGTTATCGAATACCACGCCGCCCAGCCGCGCCGCAGAATAGGCCAGCACGAACAGCATGGCAAAAGTCGCCACGCGGTTGCCCGTGACGCTCATCGCGTCGATCGCCCACTTCAGGAAATAGGGCAGGGCAAATTGCGTTGCAGTTGAAAGCAGGATCAGCACCAGCGCGCCGATGATCCGTCCGCGCAATGACCAGTCATGCTCTGGCCAGAGATAGGGCAGGAAACGGCGCAGCGTGCCCCAACCATCGTGGCGGGCGGATTTATCGGTCGGGTTTTCGGGTGGCATCGCCCCTATCTAGGGTGCCCAGCCAAAAAGGCCAGTCAGAGCACACCCGCAGGGACGTCGAACAGGATTCGTCGGGATGCAAAGTCGATCGCCAGTCGATCAAGGCTGCGCAAATCGCGCATGCCAAGCAACAGCGATGGACGGTTGTCCAGCTTCAGTGCCTTGAATGCCGGTGCGTCGGTATAGGCGATGGCAACATTGTTGAACCGCACATCCGAGATTTCGAGCCAGCTTGCATAGCCCAGATCGGCATTGATGTGATCGCCGGTCACGCTCATCAATTGGATTTTCTCATTCTTGCGCTTTCGCGACAGCGCGCGTTGCAGCGCGAGGTTGCCGATCGAGGTTTCGGCCCCGGTATCGATCACCACCTGGACCTTGATCCCTTCCAATTTTGCATCTGCCATGATCAGCTGGCCCGAGCGGCGTCGCGCCTCAACCACGATTTCAAAACCGCGATTGCCACCAAGGTTCTTGGCATCGTCGATCGCCATCAGGCCCTTCTTGAAATCGACCAGCACGCGCTGGCCCTGCAGGCTATCGAGACCGAGGATCCCATCGGCCCCCATATGCTCGCTTTCAAGCAGTGGGGCAGTCAGGCCGTAATAAGAACGTCGGCCAAAGTCGATCTGGTCCAGTTCGACCGTATCGACCATCTGCGTGCCGGCCACGCTGACCAGCCGGGCCTTGCGGTTCGGCACCAGCGAGAGCCGCTGCGCGAGGTCGCGCGAGAGGACGGTGTTCTGCGAACCGGTGTCGATCAGGAAGCGGAACGGACCTTGATCCACCACTGTCACCGGCACGGTCATCCGGCTCCACTGGTCCTTGCGGATTGCCACGATATCGGTCTGTGCGGTTTGCTGCTGTCCGTCCTGCCCCGCAAAGAGCGGCAGGGCTGCGGCGAGCGGCATAAAAGGAAGCAGCAGGCTGGACGCGGGCATGGCAGGATCCTTTGCGACACCTATTTACCACGAGGTTGCGCTCGCAGCCATGTCGTCCGTCGAATGGCTGGCCGGCCGTACTGCCAGTTTGCGTTTATTTAACACGGGTTTGGTAGTAGGCGGACCCTGGATGGTACAGCTTTTCGATCGGCTCCTGCGCAAGCTGCGCGAATACCGCTTGCAGCGTGCCTGCCAGGCTGTGCTGTCGACTCCGCCCGCGCAGGTGCACGACGATGGGGTGGTGATCTTTTCAATGATCGGGACCAGGGTGCTGCTGCCTTATCTGGTCGCGGCCAAATCGTTCCAGGCGCAACTGGGGCGGGGGCGCTTTGCGATTCTGGATGATGGTACGCTGACGGCGTCCGATAAGGCGGTGCTTGCGCACCACCTTGGCAATCCGCCCATTACCGCGATTAGCAAGGTTGAAACCGGGCCCTGTCCGCGCGGTGGCACGTGGGAGCGCCTGCTCACTATCCTTGATCTGCGCATGCATGATTACGTGATCCAGCTCGATTCAGACATTGTCGCGCTTGGTCCCGTGGCTGAGGTGGCCGAGGCAATCGCCGCGGGCCGCAGCTTTACCTTGCGCGGAGAAGCGAGTGCGGAGATTCGGCCATTGGCCGCTATCGCTGATCTGGCAGCGGGCAACCGTCATTCCAGCCGCCAACATGTGCAAAGCGCGATTGAGCAGGCGCTCGACCAGATGCACATGGCCAATCGGCCTGCGCTCAAATATGTCCGCGGCTGTTCAGGCTTTGTTGGATTTGCTCCCAGCAGCGAAGGGCGCGAACTGGCGCAGGACTTTTCGCAGGAGGCTGAACGGCTGCTCGGCCAAGATCGCTGGAGCGAATGGGGCAGTGAACAGGTCACCTCCAATTTTGTTGTCGCGAACGAGGCCAATGCCCTGTTGCTGCCCTATGGCCGTTATCTGAATTTCTGGAATGAGCCGTTGAACGACGATGCGGCGGTGGTGCACTTCATCGGCACCTACCGCTATCACCGCGGGGCCTACCTTGCGGCCGTACAGCGAGCGATTGCGGATCTTGCCGGATAACGCCGCCCTTATAGTTTCATTTCCTGAGCGATCGCAGCGGCAATTTCGGCTGCTTGCCGGTGAATCGAAAAGAGCCGGTTCACCCGTTCGTACCCTGCCAGTCCGTGCGCGCGAGCGGTTTCAGGATCCTTCAGATAGCTTTCAACCGCTGCGCAAAAACCGTCTTCGTCATCAATTGCCACCAGCTTGCCGGTTTCCTCGTGAACGACAATTTCGCGCGGGCCAGTTGCCGCAGAGGCGACCACGGGCAAGGCACAGGCCATGGCTTCAGCCAGGACCAGGCCGAAGCTTTCGCGCTGAGCGGCGTGGACCATCAGCGTCGCCATCCGGTACCACGGCAAAAGGTCTTCCTGCCGGCCGGCGAAATGCACACGGTCAGCAATGCCAAGTTTTTGTGCCAGCTGCTGCCAGTGGGCGAGCTGCTCGCCTGCACCGACATAGACAAACGAAACATCGTTATAGGCCGGCTTACTGCTGATCCGCGCCGCGCAGCGCAGGATCAGGTCGATGCGCTTTTCGGGCCGAGCCTGACTGACGCATATGACCCAGCGTCGCGTCGCATCAAGCGGATGCGGCAACAGTGGCGGGCCGGGTGCAAAGTGCCTGCAGTCAACGCCGTTGGGGATCACCACCAGCCGATCGGGCGGAACCTGGGCATGGCTGCGCAGCAAGGCACCCTGCGAATGCGAGTTGGCGATGTGCAGATCGTGCAATTGCCTGCGCAGCAAGCGACGCACCACGAACTTGGCCCACCGCCGCGGCCACGGGTCTGGCCGGACGAGCTCGAAACTGTCTTCCTCGGTATTGATCGTTACCAGTCCAAGGCCGCGCAGGAACGATAGGTCCAGGGTGGTGGGCAGGGCGCTCATATAGACAATAGCGCCGATCTGTTCGGCAGCGACCAGCTGACGGAGCGCCGCACGGTCGTTCGGGTCAAGCCGGTAGCAGTCAATCTCAACCGGCTGGAGATGGGTAAATTGGTGGACGGAACGCCCGGTCAATTCGGGGAAGGCAATGAAGCAGCGACGGTCACCGAGTTCGGCGGCGACCATATCGCGCAGCCTCGCGACCGTCTTCCAGACGAACCCTTCGTCGTCCGGGTAGCGCATGCAGAAGAGGATGTTGGGGCCGGTCATTACCTAGGCCGGCTCAACCGGGCCAGCGGCCATCCGCCGCCGGGCTGGAACCAGGTTGTCCAGGACAATCTGCAATTCACCGTAGAGCGGGTGAGACAGCGCCCGCAGCAAGGCGAGCCAGCTAAGGCTGACAGGGACCGTCAGCACCAGCACGCGCAGGATCGGGGACCCGATGCCCAGAATATCGCTTAGGGCCAGGCCAAGCCAAGCGAGCAAGCCAGCAACCAGGGCCAGCAGGGCGCTGGGGGCCAAGTGGCGGACCAACGCGGTCAAGCCGCAGCCAAGATACTTCCTTTGTAGCACCAGCCAGACGGGCGCCGTGACAAGGGTGGCCAGCATCAAGGCCCAACTGAAGGAGACGATAGTGCCGGAATAGAGCCCCACCGCCAGGCCAACGCGGGCCACGGCAGTCACGGCAAGCGGAACCGATGCCAGATAAGGGCGCCCGATCGCGTTGAATGCGGCGACCTTATAATGGAACACCAGTTCGATCGCCGTCATCAACGCCAAGGGGGCAATGGCGGGTGCAGCCGCCAGCCACGCCTTGCCATAGAGACCAACGATGACCTCGTCACCGGCAACGGCGGTTACTGCCAGCATTGGCCAGCCGATCGCAGTGACCAGCGCAATGGCTCGATAGAGGATCGGCTCGAGCGGTTCACCGGTATGGTGGGCCTTGGCCAGATAGGTCTGTGAACCAAAGGTCATGGCCGAGCCTGCAATATAAAGGAACAGGTGAACCGTTGAATTGGCCCGGCTGACCAGACCGACCTGCCGCGCCGATCCCATCTTACCCAGCACCAGGTCGGGGAGGGCGTCGTTCACCGATTTGACGAGGTTGGCAAACAGCGCACCGCTGCCGAATTGGATGATACTGCCGACATTGCCCTTGTCCGGCAGGTAGACCATCCCCTTGGGACGCAGCCATAGATAACAGAGCCCCGTGGCCACGACATTTGCAAGGTTGGCCCAAGCCAGGCTCGCTGGGCCGAAGCCGGTAAGCGCCAAGCCAAGGCTTGTGGCGGTGTGCGCCAAGGTTCCCCAAAATGTTCCGAGCGCAATTTTACCGGCATCATATTCGCGAAGCAGCAGGGCGAGCGCGACCGAGCTGAACGGGATGAAGAGGAAGGTGACTGCCAGGATCTGCATCACGGGCCGGATCTCGGCATAGCCAAAGTACCGCGCGGTCCAGCCGCTGCCGAGCAAGAGGGTGGCGGCGATGGTCCAGGCCACGGCATAGGCAACACCAATGGCCGATCGCACCTTGCCTTCGGTCAGGTCGTCCTCTCGCTGGAGGTAGGTGCTCACACCAAAGTCGCGAAAGACGTGGGCGATGTTCACCAGCACGACCGCAATCGAGTAAATCCCGATCTCTGCCGGGGAGAGAATTCGGGCAATGGCTAGCGAGACCAGGAACTGGACGGCCGTCGCCCCCGATGAGGAGGCAAAGTTCAAAGCCAGCGATCTGCGAAACGACGCCATCAGCAGCTCGGGCGGCGAATCGTCAGGGCAGGTTGAGCAGGATACTGAATCGGCCTCATCATGGCCGTGATCTAGCCGCTGGCCATTAAACAAGCACTTACGGCCACCAGCGTCGGGAGAGATTCGGTGCTCTTTCCGAGGATTTCAGGCTGGATTTGCTTTAAGCTAGGCTAAATCTATCCTTTGGAGCCGCAGAATTCTGCCATTTTTCGACCGTGTGAAATAAAATTGCAAAAAGGCTGTTGACCGAATCAAGGGGCGGGCTTAGAGGCCCGTTCACCGGACGGGAACGCCGTTTCAAACGGCCCACCGCCCCGGTCGCCAACATAGACGGACAACAAGTCCCCCGAAGTAAAAAGCGGGGAACGAAGGTTGTCCGCCTGATTTTGTCGCTTCGGCGGCAGGTTGGTGGCTCTTTGACATCGTTAGTTTAGATGAAGGGACATGTGGGCGACGGCGCCCGGTCCGGCGAGCTTCAGGCTCCGGGTACCGGTTAATCAAGTCGATGCCTTATATGTCCTTCGTATCCATTACGTTTGACAAGTGCAGGTATCGGCTCCTGAAGTTCGATGCTGCGGTCGGCGGGTTTACCCGTGCCGCAACCATCGTGACACAAACTTGAGAGTTTGATCCTGGCTCAGAACGAACGCTGGCGGCATGCCTAACACATGCAAGTCGAACGAGACCTTCGGGTCTAGTGGCGCACGGGTGCGTAACGCGTGGGAATCTGCCCT